>CAZLLD010000055.1:0-23313 GCA_964560225.1 uncultured Bacteroidales bacterium | reverse complement strand
GAAACATAATAGCTCATAACTATTTTGGAATCGATGCTGAGGAAGTATGGCAAATTATTAATAGCAGCCTTACAGAACTGCAGAAAGATCTTGAAAGCCTTATAAAATAAGCCATTACTTACAACATGCGGTCATACGCAATTATTCGATAAGCACTTATGAACTCCGTTATTCTCTTCGGTCATGAGCTCCCTGCGGTCGGTTCGGTCGATTAATTATGTGGTCCTCATGAGCTCCCTCCGGTCGGTTGCCGTGTCGATGGGTTGCTATTGTGGGTTCACTTTGCTATCTTTCGGGTAACACGACAAGCGAGCGCCCATGAATCGGCAACTGCGCATACCGCCGAACGTTGTGAACAATGCAAAAAAAACCTACATAGAATATACTTGTTTAATATATAAATAGTATATACCTTTGCTGTAAAATAATACTACAATGAAAACTGTATCATTGAAGATAGACGATTCTGTTTTTGGAGAGACAGAAAAAATTTTGAGTAGGATCAAAGTGCCTAGAAACCGATATATAAACGAAGCTATAGATTATTACAACCGGATAAAGAAACGCCAGATATTAGAGCAAAAGCTGAAAAGGGAATCTGAGCTGGTTAAAAAAGAGTCTTTAAGTGTTCTCAAGGATTTTGAAAATATAGATTATGCAGATTAAGCAATTTGAGATCTGGATAGCGGATTTGAATCCACAAATTGGTACTGAACCTGGAAAAACAAGACCAGTGATGGTTATTCAATCCAATTTGCTAAATAAGATACCTCACCCTTCTACAATTGTTTGTCCATTAACAACCAAGATAGAGAAAGAGGCAGAAATTTTACGAGTTCATTTGAAAAGAGGCATGGCAAATCTTCATGAGAATTGTGATATCCTGATTGATCAAGTAAGGGCAATTGATAATAAGCGTTTATTAAAAAAGGTTGGCGATTTGCCTCATGAATTAATTAACCAGATCAAGGAAAATCTTTCAATAATTCTAGATATAGAATAAATGCACTGTTCACAACATGCGGTCATACGCAATGCGGGGTGCTGTGCCTGTTCTATTGACAGCTCATTTAATAAAGCTCTCAGTAACTCGACAAGTGAGCACCCTGAATCCCGCACTGCGCATACCGCCACCGTTTGTGAACAAGTGTAGGAGGACATTTTACTCAAATTTGGGCATTTTCATTTTATTGAATAACTTTGGAAAAAATCATAGAAATGATTATCGAAAGGACTAAAAAGGAAGTTATCATAAGGTTACAACCAACAGTTGATACTGATGAACTTCAGGAGTTGGCCAATTACTTCAGATACAAGGAGATAACCTCAAAATATAAGACTCCACAAGCTATTGTTGATCAACTCTCATCAGAGATTAACAAAAAGTGGTACAAAGCAAATCGTGATAGACTTATAAAATGAAAATTGTTGTTGATACAAACATTGTTTTCAGCGCAATTCTTAATTCACAAAGTTGGATTGGTCAAATTCTCCTGTACTCGGATAAGACTATAAAGTTCTATAGTCCCAGGTTTCTTCAAACTGAGATTCAGAATCATAGACAAAAGATTAAAAAACATACAAACTTATCTGATTCAGAGATAGATGAGTTACTTGATGCTCTCTACGCAAAAATTACTTTTATATCAGAAGAGTTTATCCCTCAGGAGATTCTAATTGCAGCTGATAAATTGACAAAAGACGTAGATTATGATGATGTTATGTTTGTAGCATTATCAATCAATTTTAGATGCAAGTTATGGACAGGAGATAAGATTTTAATGAATACTTTGAAGCAAAAGGGATTTAAAAGATTCATTACAACAAATGGGCTAAAAGAGAAGCTTAAGAAATAACACCTGTTCACATCATGCGGTCATGCGCAATGCGGGGTGCTGTGCCTGTTTCATTTGCGGCTCATTTATAAACCTTACTGTATCTCAATAAGTGAGCGCTCTGAATCCCGCACTGCGCATACCGCCGAACGTTATAGCGCATGCAAAAAAGACAGACATTACTTTGTAAAATGATAATCGAATATTTTGTAAATTTGAGAAAATTATTCTCATGATAGCAGACAATCAAATAAGACAACAGATTCTACGTAAGATTCGTCGGATTCCTTCTAATAAGCTAAAGGATTTAAATGAATATTTGAGTAGATTGGAACAGTCCATTGAAAAGAAATCTAAAATAATCTCTTATGCTGGTAGTTGGAATAATATAGAAGAAACTGCTTTTAATGAACTTACTGATAATCTGATTAAAAATCGAAATAAAAATTCACGCAGATTCGATGAATAGAGCATTAATTGACACCGATATCCTTTCTTATTATTTCAAGGGAGACTCCCTTGTGGTTGAGAACTTTAAAAAATATCTGACAGAATACGATATCATTGAAATTAGTTTGATTACATATTACGAGATAATGAGCGGTTTACTGCATAAAAATGCACATAAACAATTGGAAATATTCAATGATTTTGTTACTGATAATATAGTAATAGCTTTGACTGAAGAATCCTGCAAGATTTCATCTGAACTTTATTCTAAGCTGAGAATTAAAGGAGAGTTGATTGATGACATTGATTTATTGATTGCAGGTGTTGCTATTGAAAATGAAATGACTTTAGTAACCAACAATGACAACCATTTTGGACGAATACCTGGTCTCAAAATAGAAAATTGGAAAATGCACGCGCTATAACATGCGGTCATACGCAATGCGGGGTGCAGTGCCTGTTTTGTTTACAGCTCATTTAATAAAGCTTGTCGTAACTCGACAAGTAAGCGCTCTGAATCCCGCACTGCGCATACCGCCGAACGTTAGGCACAAGCACAAAAACGCAGAATCTCACCAAATTATACTATCTTTGGATAAATTTTAGCATTATGAAAAAGATTTCCAACAGGATAATAACGGATGACAGGATTTGCAACGGTAAACCAATTATTCGTGGAAAGAGGATAACTGTACAGACGATCCTAGAGTATTTAAGTGCTGGTGATAAACCTGAGGACATATTGAAACAGTACCCTACGTTAGAAATGGCTGATATAAAAGCATGTCTTAAATTTGCCGCCACCTTAATGGGGAATAGTTATTCTATTTCTTCAGTTGCATGAAGCCAACATATCTAATTGACGCTAACCTGCCTTACAATTTCGATTTATGGAATAGCCCTAGGTTTATTCATGTAAACGATATAAACGATACCTGGACAGATGAAGAAATTTGGGAATATGCAAAAAAGAATGATTTAATAATTATTTCCAAAGACACAGATTTCTCAAACAAAATCATTATTAAATCTCCACCTCCAAAGGTTATACATTTAAAAGTTGGGAACTTATAAATTAAAGACTTCCACAAGTTCCTTCATGATATTTGGCCGACAATTGAAAAGAGAATAAAGAAATTCAAATTAATAAGGGTTTATAAGGACAGGATTGAAGGGATCAAATAGTGCCTGTGCCTTACATATATTATGCTCATACGCAATGCGGGGTGCTGTGCCTGTTTTATTCACAGCTCATTTATTAACCATTGCAGTAACTTGACAAGTGAGCTCCCTGAATCCCGCACTGCGCATACCGCCGACTGTTTATAAGCAATTTTAACAGACTGGTTCGCAGATATACAATGATTTGACTAAATTTGCATAAAAGACAAAAAAATGGATCGGGCAATAATAAATAAAATATCGAGGTACTTTGATACCCAGCCAATTGAAAAGGCATGGATATTTGGGTCCTATGCCCGTGCAGAGGAAGATACTAAAAGTGACATAGACATATTAGTGAACTTCTTACCAAATGAAAAGGTAACACTTTTCAAATATATTCATATTGTCAATGATTTACAGGCATTAACGGGGAAAAAGATTGATTTGGTTGAGAATGGACAGTTGAAAAAATTCGCTGAGCAAAGTGTTGAAAATGAGAAAGTCTTAATCTATGAGAGAAAAGCCAAAGGATAACGAAAGGCTCCTTCATATGCTTGAGGCTATTGACAACATTTTTGAATTTGTCAATGGAAAATCATTCGATGTATACAAGAACGACAAGATTCTAAGATTTGCTATAATTAAAAATCTTGAAATCATTGGTGAAGCTGCCTACTTGTTAACCAAAGATTTTAAGAATAGCCATGATTCTATTGAATGGCGCGATATTATTGGCATGCGTCATATCCTTGTGCATGGATACTATCAAATTAAAGATGAGATTATTTGGGCAACAATAGAAACAGAGCTTAAGCCGCTAAAAGACAATATTCAAAAAATCCTGAAATAAAAAAACTGCTTATAACATGCGGTCATACGCAATGCGGGGTGCTGTGCCTGTTTCAATGCAGCTCATTTAATTAATATTACCTTAACTCGACAAGTGAGCGCCCAGAATCCCTTACTGGCCATACCACCGAACGTTTGGGCGTAATGCCAGGAGACACTACAATATCGAGAAAAATCCTGGAGATAATTTGGAGGATGTTACCTAAATAGCTAACTTTGTAAAATGAATGATAAGAAAATTAGGAACATTTTCTATTACAGAAATTATTACTTGAATTTCTTCAACACTCTCGATTATGAGGTAAAACAGAAATTCAACTGGACGTAAAAACTGATTTCACAAGTTGATAGGGTTCCTAAAAAGTATTTCAAGCACATCGAGGATTCGACTGGATTATTTGAGATTAGAGTTGAGTTCGAGAGTAATATTTACAGAGTTTTCAGTTTCTTCGATAAAGGGCAGTTGGTGATTCTTATAAATGGATTTCAAAAAAAGAGTCAAAACACACCAAAAAGGGAGATTGAGAAGGCAGAGAAACTAAAAAAACAGTATTTCGATGAAAAAGACAGTAAAAAATAACTTGACATCTTTCGAAGATCATCTTGACCAACAATATGGTAAAAGAGGTACAACTGAGAGGGAAAGATTTGAAGAAGGATTCGAAGCTTTTAAGCTTGGTGTAATGATTCAAGAATTGAGAAAAGAAAATGGATTAACTCAAGAGCAGTTAGCAGTGAAATGTGGAACTACCAAGACTTATATTTCACGGATTGAGAATAATGCCTCAGATATTAGATTATCGACGTTAATGAGGATTATCCGTGAAGGTTTTGGGAAACAATTAAGGTTAAGTATATAAAAGGCACATACGCCCAACATGCGGTCATACGCAATTGCCGTGCCTTTCGGTTGCTATTGTTAGTTCATTTGGTTACATTAGCGGGTAACCCGACATGAAAGCGCCTAGAAACGGCAACTGCGTATACCGCCACCGTTATGGTGCGTTTTAACAGCCATATCCACAGCATTTTAGACTCTAATAAGATTGCCAATAATTATTTAAATAAAGCCTTTTACGAATAGAATAGATTGTTTAAATTTGTATCCAAATGAATACATTTTAATGAATGTATATTATTGAGAAGACAGAAGAATTTGACAAATGGCTGAGAAAACTTAAAGATTTAAGAGCCAAAGCCAAAATATTATTTCGTATTCAAAAGATTGAGAATGATGAACACTTTGGCGACTGCAAACTTGTTGGGAATGGTATTCGGGAGTTGAAAATTGACTTTGCTAAAGGATACAGGGTATACTTTAAAGAATCTGACGGAAAAATCATTATCCTGCTTATTGGTGGAGATAAATCAACTCAGCAGAGAGACATTGAAAAGGCAAAAGAGATTTTAAAACGAATTAAAAAGTAAAGAGATGGGAACATCAAAATTTGATATAGCTGACTATTTAGATAGTAACGAGATGATTGCTGAATATCTTAATACTGTTTTAGCAGAGGGAAACGAAGCCGATGTAATTGTAGCTATTGGACATATAGCAAAATCAATCGGCATGACCAAAATTGCTCAAGAAACTGGATTAAGTAGACCAAGTTTATACAAAGCTTTATCGGAAGGTGCAAAACCTCAGTTTGAGACAATTATGAAAGTATTAAAAGCAATAGGCGGACAGATACAAATAAATCCCATGACTGCTTAAAAAAACGCACCATAACATGCGGTCATACGCAATGCGGGGTGCTGTGCCTGTTTTATTCGCAGCTCATTTATAAAGCTTGCGGTAACACGAGAAGTGAGCGCCCTGAAACGGCAACTGCGCATACCGGTGAACGTTACTGCCAAGCAAAATGAAGAAAACTACCCCGAAATAGTAATCAGATAATTGATTACATTTGTATTATGAGAAAATCGAACAAAATAATTAATGAAATAGTCAGGATGGCTAATTCAAAATATCCTGACTCAGAGATTTATTTGTATGGTTCTCAGGCTCGTGGCGATTCAAAAAAGTTTTCAGATTGGGATTTGTTAATTTTACTTAATCGACAGAATATCCCCTTTTCCCTTGAAACTAAAGTAATGGATGATTTTTACGATGTTGAATTGGAGACTGGAGCTGTAATATCTCCATTGATTTATTCTAAATCTGATTGGAACGAAAGACATTCTATTACTCCTTTATTCGAAATTATTAAAAAAGAAGGGATAAGAATAAAATGACTGGATCAAAAACTGATTTAATAAGGTATAGATTATCAAGATCAAAGGACACCTTTGAAGATGCAAAAATATTAGCAGATAAAGAGCGATGGAATTCTGCGATTAACAGGCTCTATTATTCTGCTTATTATGCAGTTATTGCAATACTGATTAAATATGATTTAAAACCAACTACTCATAACGGCGCCAAGACAGTATTTTCTGAGCATTTTATAAAGAAAGAAATTTTACCAAAGGAATTTGGCAAGTTATATTCACAATTATTTACTTGGAGACAAAAGGGGGATTATGATGATCTGTATGATTTTAAAAAGGAAAATGTACTTCCCTACTTCGAGCCTGTAGAAAAATTGATTGAGTTAATTGAAAATAAGATAAACGAATAAAATTGCCAGGCGGTAACAGCCGGTATACGCAATTGCCGTGCCTTTCGGTTGCTAATGTATGTTCACTTGGCAATTTAATGGGTAACACGACAAGCGAGCGCCCATGAATCGGCAACTGCGCATACCGGTGAACGTTGGAGGTAATTGCAAAACAAGCGACATTGAAGGTTCACAGATATTTTGTATCTTTGATAAAAATTAGTCAATTATGACAGCAAGAGATTTGAAAGACAAGATAAATCAGGTGCTTGACAAAATGCCGGATGATGTGCTGGAGGATGTTTTTAAATATCTTAAGTCATTGACAACCAAATCAGCACACGAAATAAGACTTTCACATAATCTCGGTAAAATTCTTGAGGAGGATAAAAACTTGCTTGAGAAACTTGCACAATGATCAGCATATTTGAGGCAATTAAGATTCATGATGTTCTCATTGATAGGTTTGGAGGCGCTCCAGGACTTCGGGATAAGAATTTACTGGAATCTGCACTTCTAAGACCTTACCAAAGCTTTGACAAGAAAGAGCTCTATAAATCACCAATTGAAAAGGCCGCAGCGCTAATAGAGAGCATAATTACGAACCACCCCTTTATTGATGGCAACAAAAGATTTGGATATGTTGCTATGCGCTTACTTCTTCTAGAGTATAATATGGACATAAAAGCATCTGAAACAGATAAATATGAATTCGTAATATTTATAGCAAAGGGTAAGTATAAATTCAAGGAAATTTGTAATTGGATAGAAAAAAACAAAAGGAAAAGCAACTGATTACAACATGCGGTCATACGCAATGCGGGATGCTGTGCCTGTTTTATTTACAGCTCATATATTAACCATTGCAGCAACTCGACAAGTTAGCGCTATGAATCCCGCACTGCGTATACCGGCGAACGTTTGTGCAACATTTAATTAATCTTACTTTATAAATAATATTTGATAAATAGGCATGAATATATTTTGTAAAAATGGCTAAAATGAAAAGATATTTACTTTATAACAAGATACGACCAATAATTATGGCCCTTAATATTATACTATTTTCATGTGAATATGAGCCTAATGGCTTATATGAAGTAGAAGTTAGTCCAATCACTGAGGCCCCGTCCTTATCAGTAGAGTTTAATTATGACACTGATACACTTTTCGTCCCTATTTCAAATATGGTTCGATTGGAGTATTCAATAAATGATCCATTGGTACGATACGCCTATTTCGAAATTAATCAACATCAGATTGTCGCAATTTCCTCAAATAACGGATCGTTTATGATTCAATTCAACACCTATGATTATCAAATTGATGTTCCTTACATTTTAAGTGCTGAGTTTTTTAGAAGTTCAGGATCAGGAAGTCTTGCCGATAGATATCTTCAGGAGGGATTTCTATACAGTAAGGAGTTCGTTGTAGTTATTAAATCAGCAGAAAGCATGATCCCTACTATTGAATTGACGCCAGATAATGGTAGCCTGAAATTAGAATGGACTAAATATGCTGGATTAGGTTTTATTAAGTATCACATATTTAACGGAGATTATAAAATAGGAACTTTTACGGAACAAAACAAAACCTCCTGTTATGATCCCTCTTTTATAGGCTATGGAGGATTTTATATAGTTACTGAGACAGAATACGGCACCTATAAAAGCCCGATTAATTATTTTCATGATATTCAATTATCAGCTGAAGGAATAAAATTATCAGATAACAAAGTATTGATATCTTGGATTAAAAATAAGTATTACAATAATTTGATGGGTTATCGAATATACAGGTATATAAAAGAAACTGGTGAATTTAATGAAGTTTTAATGATAAACAATCCCATGGATTCATCATATACGGTTACCATGGACTTATTTGCATTAAATATTAGGTATTATGTTAAACCTGTCGCTAAAATCAATGATGAACTAATTGAGGATTCAAACGATTTACAGAATTATTCAGGAGGTACAGAATATTTCACAGTTGGTGATATTATTCCTTTAAATTGTTGGTATGTCTTTGAAAAATCACCAAATAATAACTGCTTTTATATTAGTAGCCGTCAACATACTAATATATTTAAATATAACACATATAGTCAGATAATTACGGATTCAATTGTGGATACATATACGCATCTCTCCCTTTCTCCAAATGGAAGTAAACTTCTTATAATTAAAAATGGACAGATGGAAATGGTAAATCCTGAAACAATGGCCACAAATGATGTGATACCCTCTACCTCACTTCCAGACGGAGTTCTGCCATGGCAGTTTTATATTTCAAATACAGATACAGGTGTTTTCTTCAATGAGTATGGAGATTACTATTTCTATGATTTTATGAATAAATCTGTTGTAGCTAAATTTAGGAATATAGGTAGTTCTTCTTTCGGTCACAGAATGAGATTATCTCCATTTGGTAACTTTTTTTGTGCAAAACATTATAACCCCGATGTTGCTACTGAGTTATATAAGTTAGAGGATGGCGAAGTAAGTTTAGTATGGATTAAAGCAATTGATTTCTTTGAATTCGATCCTGATAATAATAATATTATATATTTTGAGAACAATAAATTGTTTACGGTTTCTTTGGTTGATATGAGTGTAATTAAAGAGTTAAATATTAGTGATGACTACATTTATGATATTGACTGGAATAGACGTGAATTTTTATGTTTAAATAACAATCATAATCTGTTAACCATTCGTGATCTTGATAGTGGAAATATTAAATCCGGCATTGAAACGAGGGATTTTAGCGGATTTTGGGAATATGAAAAGTTATATTTGAATAACAAGACTATATTCCTGAGAGATTTAAAATTACAACTGGAATATTTATAAATGTTTAATTATAAGGTTTTTACCATACAAATAAACTATGAATAGTAAAATGAAGAGTTGCTGGCAGAAAGCATTTTTGTGTTTATTATTGTCTCAAATCATTATCAATACTTTTGGACAAAAATTTAAAATTGAAACCACATTAGGTTGGGCAACTTATTCGATGAAAGATCTCAAAGAATTAAATGAATCAGTCTTAAAAACATATCCCGTAAAAGCAGTAATAACAAATAACTTTCCTTCAAGGCTATATTATGGTATTGCTATTAACTATATTGTAAATCAGGGCTTTTTCTTAGGCTTAGCATGCAATTATAATACAACTGGCTCCAGGATAAGTTATAAAGATTACTCTGGAGAACTTAAATTTGATCATGTTCTATCAAGCTATTCTCCAGGATTTCATGTCGCATTTACAATAAACAATGGTAAACATTTAAGATTGTCAGAGGAAACAAATATTTCTCTAATTTGTACAAAACTCAAAATTACTGAGGAAATATTAAATGAAGTCAATAAGATCATATTTAATTCAAAAAGCATCGGAATTGAACCAGACATTGTTCTTTCCTATAAAGTCAAGCATGTAGAAATTTCCTGTAAAGTTGGATATTTATTAGATACTAAAAGTAAGTTTAAATTAGAAGGTGATGAAGGCATTATACTAAAAGACATTTCTACCCAAGAAGTTATAAAAAACAATTGGAGTGGAATAAGGGCTAATGTCTCCATTGGATTATTATTGTAAGATCTTCTATTTTAGAGTCTTAAAAGTTGAATGAATTAATTTGCACTATTAAAAATACATATTTAGGTTATGATATTATTAGTTTTATGACTCTTATAACATTTATGTGTACTTTAGAAAAAAGACACAAGTAAACGTTGCGCAACAAACGGTATAAACCATTGCTGGTGAACTGTTTGCGTATCTCGGTTCTTTTGCATATCTTGGTGGTACCTAGATAAGTGATCGCACAGACAACGCAACGAGGTCATACCGTTGGCCGTTTGTGCAGCCTGAAAAACAACAGCTGCATAGATAACAGACAAATCTTATATTTACCAAATTTTATAATCATGATAAGGAATAGAATTGGCAATTTTGTTTTGATAACGATTGTCAGCCTTTTTTTTCTTGCAAGTTCATGTGAAAAAAAGGATGAAAAACCCACAAATATAATTTCAGATAAATATGATGTGGGTGGGTATAAGTTATTTTTTTTAAGTATGGGCATTAATCAACCGACAGTTATTTTAGAATCGGGTTTTGGCAATGGAGGTACTGAATCGGGATGGGATGTGGTACAGAAAAAAGTACAAAGCTTTGCACAGGTTTTACTATATGACAGAGCAGGATTAGGCCAGTCGGAATCAGGTACAAAACCAAGAAGCACAGTGCAAATAGCAAACGAATTGCACACACTACTTGATTCGGCAAAAATTAATCCTCCGTACATTTTGGTTGGACATTCGATGGGAGGCTTGCATATTCAAGTATTTGCTAAACTTTTTCCAAATGAGGTAGCAGCCATGGTGTTTGTAGATCCAACGCCCAAAGAGCTGGCTGACACCCTTTCAACCACGGCCATAAATAACCTTATATCACAAGGTGCCCCGCAAGGTGTTTTAGACGAAGCTGCAGAAGGTTTGAATGTTTCGATTCCTGTTTTTAAATCGTTGCCTACCTTACCCAATGTGCCTGTAGTAGTACTTACAAGTAGTTTTACCGGCGAAGGAGGAGTTGAAAAATCACAATGGGACGAACTCAATAATTACCATCAGAAATTATCGGAAGAGGTAAGTGATGGGACACATATTGTTGCAACAAACTCGGGACATTATATACAGATTAATGAACCTACTTTAGTGATTGATGCAATAGAGAGCGTTTATAATAAAGTTGCCGGCTTACCAAAATAAATATAAAACAGATTAATCCGTATCATGAAACGGCTAGTGCTTCGATTAAAAAGATTGATTATATTTAACTGAAAATAAGACAAAAATATAAAGGCCAGGCGCTAACACGCGGTATAGCCCATAAGGGTTTAGCTTCGCTGAGCTCCGTTATTCCCTTCGGTCATGAACTCCCTTCGGCCGGTTCGGTCGGTTCAGAGGGTTGTAAAGGTTTCTGCCCCGCAATAAGTTTAGTAACGGTAGACAGGAACTCAGCCCGCACTCCCTTACAGGCCATACCGCCGTCCGTTAGCGCAAGCGAACAATCGTGAATAAATAAAGATTTGCAGAACTCTTAGATTAAAATATTAGATATGTACAGATTAAAGATTATTTTGTTTTTGATTTTTGCTTCAAAATTGCTTAATGGACAAACTGACAAATTTAAAACAGAGCATTTTAAGGTCAAATATGATGTTGAAGCAGAAAAATATGCAAAGGCAAGTATTAAAGTCTTGGAATTAGCGTGGACAATTGCGACTCGAAATAATTTCTATCTACCTGATAAGATTAAATTTACAATCAAAAAAAGCGACCGAAATGTTTTATTCTTTGACCGTAAAAGCTTAAGCGGCATAACTTTGGAGTATAATACAATGGAAACTTTTAATTCACCAAAGCAAGGTGGAAAAAACAATATTTACGGATTATGTCATGAGTTAGGACATTTATGCATGTATAATACAGCAACCAATAAAAATAAGTGGATGTCTTACAATTTCAGAGAATCATGGGCGGATTTTTGGGGAAATTTCGTAATTGATTCAGTGCATGCAGAATTAGGGACTGACTTTTGGCCAAATTCATATGATTATTTAGAGTTTTCAGGTAGTGATTATATGACAAAACGGATTCATGAAAACAATTTGAAAATTGCTGATTTTAATAAAGCTGGAAAATTTTGGATTGAATTAAATTACATTGTTGGCTTTAAAAATATGAACCTAATATTTGAACAGGTGAATGAATTAAAAGTCAGTAATCCAGATGCAGAAGAAGAATTTTTGACGGTACTCAAAACGGTATCAGATAATGAAAAAATTGGTGATTTATTTAGACAGTATTCAGATATATTAATTATAAAACAAGAATAACGGGCAATAACACGCAATATATGTAAGCCAGGGGATGTGGGTAATTTGAACTTTTGTACATTTACTCAAAATTGCAACGGTTTGATAGGTTGGAGCCTCGGAATCGCAGCCTCCGCATATTGCCAACCGTTGTGCATTCAAAGACACAAAACACACAATAAATGGACAAAGTAAGCATTCAAGACAAATTATATTTGATTAAAGATTATTGGAAGCCAATAATCGTGGGAGAGTTGAATAATCAGCATGTTAAGTTGGTTAAAATCAAGGATAAATTCACCATGCATCACCATGAGAATGAAGATGAATTCTTTTTAGTTATTAAAGGTCTTTTAAAAATGGACTATGGTGATAGAATTATAGAGATTAAAGAAGGTGAATTTATTATTGTTCCTCGAGGTGTTGAACATAGACCAATTGCTGACTCAGAGGTTCATATTCTTTTATTCGAGCCAAATACAACACTAAACACTGGCAATATAAGGAATGAATTTACCGTAGATTCACCAGAAAAAAAGTAAATGAGTTGTGCATAACAGGTATAAACCATTGCTGGCAGCGGGTTTACTCCGCTTCGCTTCGTGAGCTCCCTGCGGTCGGTTGCTTAGGCTAGTACTTTTAATTACCTTGTGCCACCTAGACAAAAAAGCGCTTTGACGATGCAACGGTTCATACCATCAAACTTTGGCTACAAAACAAACTGCATAATATGAGACTATTACTTAGCATTATAATTATATCTTTATTTTCATCATGTTCTACCTTGATTATGAATCAGAGTTTTAAGGGATATAAATCTGATATAAAAAAATCCAAAGAATTTAAAAATGCCAATAAATACCAAAAAGACCTTTTGTATCTCAATGATTTGTGTGAAAATAGTTTTCCTGATATTGAATCATCATTTCCTGAAAGATTGAGAAATGAAATAGTAGACAGTTTGTTTAAATTACTTTCATTGCCCATTTCAGAAAATCAGTTCAATGGATACCTACGTTATTATTTATCACATTATAATAATCAACATACTACAATTACCGGATTACAATCTGAAAATATTTTTCCTTATTCATTATACCCTTCAATGGATAATTGGTATTTATCCAATATTAACAATGGTTATGATTCATTATTAATAGGCTTAAAAGTAACCCAACTTAACAATGAACCAATTGAGGATGTTGAGAACAAATTGTTCAATTATGTTTTTGCAGAGAATTATGCAAGTAAGAAAAATGAAATTTTTGAATTTGTTAGAAGACCTGACCTCTTAAAGCAATTTGGAATAATCAATCAAATGGACAGCATTCAAATTACCTTTGAGAATGATGAAACTATTTGGGTGAAATCAGTCAATAAATCAGAAGATATAAATTTTCATTATAAAAAATTTGGTCAAAATCGAATAACAAAGTATTCGGATAAAAATTACAATATGTCCTATTATCCACAGGAAAACTTTGCTTATTTTCAATTCAATAGCTGTTTTGACCTAATAGATGCAAGGGAGACCATGTCTGATTATGTTAAGCCATGGATTATTCCATTTGTCAAATTGCACCTAAACAGGTTAGTGAAAAAGAAGATAATTCCAAACAATGACATTGGATTTAAACTGGATTTTGAAAGACCAATATTTAAAGACTATTTAGCACAAAGTTTTGATTCTCTAAACACTTTAAGCATTAACAACCTGATTATTGATTTAAGAAACAATGGGGGAGGTAGTTCTTTATTGTGCTTACAATTATTGTATCATTTGACTGACAGAGAGGATATAAGGGATTTTTCAAAAAACTTTTATGTATCTGAAGCTAATAAACAATTAAATAAAAAGGAATATAAAGAATTTGTAAAGTCGTATCAACTTAAAAATAATAAAGTACCGGAAACTGAGAAACTTTATCCGAATGGGTTATTTAATTGCGACAGTTTTATTTTTGAGCAAATTGAGAATAAAAAGTCTGCATATTACATACCAAGGGATAGATGTGTTTTTCGGGGCAAGATTATTGTTCTTGCAAATTTTGGCACAGGCTCTGCCGCTGCATTATTAACAACTATCTTACAGGATAACAATGTTGCAACTATTATTGGAACAAGTGTAAGGAATAATCCAATTGGAGCAACAAATTATCAACCATTCAAACTGCCGGTATCAAAATTTGCAGGTTCAGTTGCGACTGGATATTTAATCAGACCAAAATCTGAAAATGGGATTATTTTTAAACCTGATTACTGGATTGAGAATTCTGTAACAGATATTATTAAAGGAAATGACAAATATTTAGAAAAAGCATTAGAATTAATAACTGAAGATAAATAATGCCAGCAGGCAACATGCGGTTATACGCAATTGCCGGGCAGATGGGTTGCTAAAGTGGGTTCACTTTGCTATCTTTCAGGTAACACGACCCGCCTCCACTTCGTTACGGACGGGCAGGCAAGCGAGCACTCAGAAACGGCAACTGCGCATACGTGCTAATGTTAGAGTGAATTTTAAAAGAACAGACTCATCACTTTGAAAAACGGATAATATTAGTTATCTTTGACGTTAGTAATGTAAAAGGTCAGAATGGTTTTATCATTTGGTTCAAAGGATACTGAAAAGATTTGGAATGGAGAGCGGACAAAAAGGATCCAACTTGAGATTCAACAAATAGGAAGGAGAAAATTGAGGATGTTGAATAATTCACAAAACATAAAGGATTTGCAGGTTCCTCCCTCCAACCGACTAGAGAAACTTTCTGGAAAGCTAAAGGATTTTCACAGCATCCGGATAAATGATCAATGGAGAATCATATTTAGGTGGGAGAATAACCATGCAAGTGAAGTTGAGATTATTGATTATCATTATTAAAAAAGAGAGAAATGGAAAAGTTAGCAAATATACACCCAGGAGAGGTTTTGCAGGAGGAATTCCTTGTTCCTATGGATATAACTGCCTATAGATTGTCAAAGGATTTGGCTATTCCCCAAACGAGAATATCGCAAATTCTCAAAGGCAAAAGACGCATTACAGCAGATACCGCCTTAAGATTAAGTTCGTATTTTGGTAATTCCGCAAAGTTTTGGCTTGGATTACAAGACGATTACGATATAGAGGAAGAACAGCGATTGAATGAGGAAGCATTCAAGAGAATCCAACAATTGAGATCAGCATAAAAACTCACTCCGACAGGTATAAACCATTGCTGGCAGCGGGTATACTCCGCACCTGCCTGGCCGGCAGCCAGAGCATGCAAGTTTGACTTTATCAAATCCCCAACAACCAAGTTCCGGTTTTCCACTCATTCTCTATAACATCCGTCTCCTCTTCCTGTGATTTCAGGTACCCGAGGAAAACTTCTTCTTTTCCGGGTGCATGATGATTAGTTCATGCAAGCGTTTGTGTATCGAATCCAGAACAGACAGGTCATATTCCTCAATATCCGCTTTAGTAACAAGATCCTCCTGAACAATGTGATATCCTGCAGCAGCAATGTGTCTGTAAAATTCTGACTTTCTCAAAGCACGGTTATAGTCAGATTTGGAATCATCCTCGGATACGCATTTTTTGAGGTCTTCCATAGCGTATTTCTGAATATTTACCTGTTTAACCACTTTTTGAATTGTGTGGCTTTGAGTTTGCTGATGATGATATCTTCGGGGATATCGGGTTTGATTGACACTTTCAGTTTTTGCTGCCCGTAATTGCTTATTTTGTGAATCGACTGAAGCGAAAGAATGAACTGTCGGTTGGCGCGACAGAACAACCGGGGATCGAGCTCATTTTCAAGTGTATCCAACGTTTCGGAAACGCAGAATTTTTTCCCTTCATGAGTAACCAGCAATGTTGCCCCGTCTTCGCTCATAAAATAAGCGATTTCGCCGCAGCCTAACGGGATGAGGCTGTCGCCGTGATACACCAGAAACCGCTCGCGCCAGGCTTTTTCTGTGAGTTTCCGAATCAATTCATCAAAATTGCCGAAGTTCTGTTGCCGGTGGATGGATTTGTATTTATCCAGGCTGACTTTCAGGTCGTCAGCACTGACCGGCTTCAACAAATAATCAATGCTGTAGAATTTGAATGCGTTGATGGCATATTCATCATAAGCTGTGATGAAGATGATCGGCACCGTGATCTTCAACTCTTTGAAAATGGCAAAACTCAGGTCATCTGCCAGCTGAATGTCGGAAAGGATCAGATCGGGCAGTTCATTTTTCGAAAACCAATCCATGCCCTCCTTCACACTCTGTATCACCCCGGCAACTTCAACTGAGGCATCGTATTCGTTTACCAGCTTGATCAGCCTTCGGTAAGCCGGGCCTTCGTCTTCAATGATCAGGATCTTCATTGGTAATGTATTACAGGTATTCTTCAATATGTTCCCGATCCTCTTCGATGTTCCTGATCAGCGGAACCTGAACTGTGAACGAGTCCTCCCTGTCCTTGATAACCACTTCCCTATTCACAAGAAACCGATAACGCTCTGAAATGTTGTGAAGCCCCACCTTGGTGGTAGAGGGCATAATATTTCGCTTCTGCTTGTTGTTGCTTACAATGAGTTTCTCATCCCTGCAGGATATTTTTATTTCAAGCGGATGGCTGCTGCTGATCTCGTTGTGCTTCACGGCATTTTCAATAAGCAACTGAACCGTCATGGCCAGGATGTGGTAATTGAGGTATTCCTCACAAAGGTCAAGGGTAATTTTAAGGTTGTCCTCAAACCTCATTTTCAGCAGCAGAATATACGACTGCGTAAATTTCATTTCAGCTGCCAGGTCGGCCCAGGTGAGTTTCTGACTGTTCAGCACATACCGGTATACCACCGATAATTCACGAATGTAGTTGACAGCCTTCTTCGGATCCTCCTCTACAACTGTGGTCAATGTATTCAGACTGTTGAACAGGAAATGGGGATTCAGCCTGCTGGTCAGATTCTGATACTGCGCTTCAACGCTTTCCTTCTTGTATCTTTCTGTTTCCAGTGCCTTTTCCGATAACCTGAGCATGAGATAAAAACTCTCATAAATGGTATTGATCAGAAAGGCAAAAATGATGGTGGTCAGATACAGGTTTTTGATATCGAAATTATCTTGATCATCGCATGGACAGATTATTTCTGTAAAGAACCTGTCTCCGATTAAATCGAGTAAATAAATAATGGAGATAGTCACTACCGAAGACAAGATCAACTGCACAGTAAGCCTTACAGCGAAAGTGACCTTTCCGAAATGCTTTCTGAAAAAGAAAATGATAGCCCTGATGCTGTACCAGATAGCCACCACACCAGCAAAAGAAAATCCTACATGATACAGGAAATGTTTAAATTCAATTGTAAACGGATAGGGCATGAGAAAAAGCACGGAGAAGATTGTGAACAGTGGTATCCCCAGGAACTGGGCCCATCGCTCTATCTTCAGGAATTCTTTTTCAAAATGTTGGTTACAAAACAACATGGCCGGCTAATTATACATCAATAGCTGTTGAACGAAAGAATCTCATTCATTTCCTTGCGCTTCTTATCGCGTATTTCCTCCGATGCAGGGTAACCCACAGTAATAATCAATTCCAGTCTTTTACTGCGGGGAATGTTCAGCAATTTCTTAATCTTTTTTTCGTTGAACCATCCCATGATACAGGTTCCAAGTCCTTCAACAGTTGCCTGCAGGCAAAACTGAATTGTGGCAATACCGATATCCGTCAGCGGGTATTCTTTGTCCTTTACCACCTGTCCGAATGAGGAAGTGAAATTGGCAGGCTCTCTGACAATAGCCACCAGTATCGGAGCCTGTTTGGTAAAGTGGTTGATGGGGACTATGCGGTTCGACATGCTGTCGGCCATGGCACTGCGCAATTCACTGTTGTCAACCACAATGAATTTCCAGGGTTGGGCATTGCAGGCCGATGGTGCCAGATGTGCCGCTTCCATGCACCGCATCAGTTTTTCCTGTTCCACAGGTTTGTCGGAATATGCTCTGACGCTTTGGCGGTGTTTGAATAGTGTTAAAAGCTCCTCACTGTTCATGGATATCTTACTTTAATACAATTTTATATAAAACCGGGGTAACTACGCGTGTAAAGATAGTGGAACTAATCAAACCGCCAATGATGGTTATGGCCAGTGGTGAAAACAACTCAGAGCCCTGTATGGCAAGCGGCATTAATCCGCCAATGGCAGTAAGCGTGGTAAGAATGATGGGAATGAACCGGATTTGCCCGGCGGTTTTAATAGCTTCATCAATACGCTTACCCTCAGCCCGCAACTGGTTTGCATAATCAACCAGGATGATGGAGTTTTTCACTTCAATACCAATAAGGGCGATTGTTCCGATAAAGGCAGAAAAAGAAAAGGTGTAACCGGTAATCAGCAATAAGAGGATGCTGCCGATAATCCCTAAGGGAATGGATGAAGCCACAATAAGCGCCCCTTTGATGGTATGAAATTCCATCATCAGGATCAGCAAAACCACGAAAATGGTAATGATGACGGCCACGTTCATATTCCCGAACGTTTCTTTGCGGCTGGCATACTCACCAAAAGGTTCAAAGCGATAATCATCCGGCAGTTGAACACTTTCCATACCGGCAAGTACTTTTTTGGTCACCTTGTCGGTCACATAACCGGGCAATACATCGGCCCTCACGGTTACACTTCTTTCACGTTCATAATGTTCAATGAGCGTGGAAGATGTTTGCAGTTCCACATCCGCCAATTGTTTCAGCGGGATCTGTGCTCCCGATAAAGAACCCACATAAACCTTATCCAAATCCTCCAGAATTTTACGATTGCCACCGCTAAGCGTGACCCGGATGTTGTAATCATTTCCGTCATCATCAATGAAATTTCCCACTGATAAGCCTGCCATGGCCAGGCGTATGGTTTTTTGTATTTCGTATACCGGAACTCCCAGCATACCCGCCTTATCGTTATTGATGGTCACCTTGAGTTCCAGGGCAGTCTCATCCATAGAATGCCTGACATAAGTTGTTCCTTCAATATTCTTAAGCAGGTTTTCACCTTTAACGGCAAGATGTCGCAGCGTATCCAGGTTGGGACCGAAAAATGAAATTTCAATGGGAGCATCTTCCGGAGGACCATTCTTAAATTCTATGATGGTAATTTCTGCTCCCGGAAAACAAGCCAATGATTTTTCCAACTGCTCGAGGAATGCAGGTGTTGCCTTCTGGCTGTAATGATGCAACTGAACAAAAAGCTGGGCAAAGCCAGGATTCTCACTTTCCTGAACCGTGTTGTAATAGATCATCGGGTTCCCCTTTCCCACATTGGTGCAGTAACTGCTGATCTCTTCGTGTGAATCAAGCATTTTCTCAACCTTCCTGGTGACACTGTCGGTATATGCCAGACTGGTACCCGGCGACATGTCGATATTGATCAGGAACTGGGGTTTCTCTGCCTTTGGGAACAGGCTGAATCCGACCACCGGCAACAGCATGAGGCTTCCGGCCACAGCCACAGTGGCTATGAGCATGGTAGTTTTGGGGTATTTCAATCCCAGTAACAAAAGTCTTTGATACGGTCCGTTATTGACCTTATTCAGCATCCCGAGGAAAAGATTCTCGCGCTCAAAATCGCGCTCCTTGAGAAACCTGGATGCGATGAATGGGGTTAATGTAAATGATACCAGCAATGAGGCCAGCAGGGTAAATATCACAGCTGCCGGTATGCTTTTCATAAACTCTCCGGACTCTCCCGGCAGCATGATGATAGGTACAAAAGCCACAATCATGGTTGCCGTGCACCCGATAACGGCCCAGCTGATCTGGCTGGTGGCTTTCAGGGTAGCCTCATGCCGGTTGTAACCCATGCGCATGTGGCGTGCAATATTTTCAACCACAACAATGGAATCGTCTACCAGCAAACCCAGTGAAATGATCAGACCCACAATCGACAACTGGTCGATCGAAAATCCCGTCAGATGCATGGTTGTGAGCCCTATGAGCAATGAGGTGGGAATGGCAATCATTACAATGATGGAAGCCCTTGTACCCAGCGGCAAAAGCGTAATCAATATAAGCAGAATGGCTATTCCAAAATCCTCGTAGAGCCGGTTAAGCCGGTTGTCAACCGTTACCGACTGATCAAAGGCCTTCACCAGTTTCATGGACTGAGGCAGTGTTTTCGCAAAAAGATCCACATCATGATCCACCGATTTCACTACATGGAAAATATTGGTGCCTTCTTTCTGATTGGCAGATATAAACACTGCCCTTTGTCCGTTGTACCGGCCAATGTGCTGCTGATCTGCATAGTCATAAGATATTTTTGCCAGATCACGCAAATAAACAATACTCCCGTTTGCCGCATTCACAATGGTATTGCCAACATCGGCAATCGTTTCGTAATTGCCGGTAGTTTTGATGTTCAATTTGCGATTGCTCATTTCCAGCTCGCCGCCCGGTATGTTGACATTACTACCCTGTATGGCAGCTATGACATGGTTTACCGGAATTTTCTTCTGTGCCAGTTTCTGCAAATCAACTTCAATTAAAATTTCCTGATCAGGATAGGCCTCTGTTTTCACCTTTTTAATGGCATCCGTTTTTTCAAGCGTCTTTTTCAGTCGCTCAGCCTGCTTTTCCAGATCGGCAAACGAGGCATTCGCCGATATCAGGGCGTATTGTAAAATATTAACATTGGTGGTCGACCAGCGGTACACATCCAGGCTATATAAATCGGCCGGTAAGGATGGCCTTGTATTGTTGATTTGCCGGAGCACTTCGTCGTATTTCCGGTCCTGATCAACACCCAGGTCAAATTCCACGTTCACAATGGCAACCCCATCATTCATTGATGCAAATGAACGTTTAATATCATCAATCTCATTCAGGGCCTCTTCCAAAGGCTCCACAACAAGCTGTTCCATGTCTTCGGGACTGGCACCAGGATATACGGCCACTGCGTAAAAAAAGGCACCGCTCAGGGGCGGATCTTCGCTGCGTGGCATGTTGATGAAGGCATTAACGCCCAACAGGGCAATCATCAAAAAAACAGCCAGGGTTATCTGGTAATTTTTTAAGGTAAGTCGGGTTAGCATTATACTACAGGTGTAACTTCGTTAATATTAGAAAAATAACATGTTTATGTGAAAACAGGCCGCCGGATCAAGTAGTAAGAAAACCTATGAAGTTATCTATTGATTATTTCCATGGCGGCCTGAGGTAATTAATCGCCCAAGCTGACTTTTGAACCGTTTTCGAGGTAAGCGGCACCTTCGGTAATCACCAGCCCCATTTTGTTAACAGGTTCATGCACGGCTGCGTAATGGTTATCCAGATAAGCAATGGTTACCTGTACTTTTTTTGCAGTAGTATCAGCTTGCTCCAGCACATAAACATATCCCTGTGAACCGCCTGCCTCTATCAAGGCTTCCGGAGGAACCAACGTCACCAGTTGCTTGTTCTGCGCCTGAATATTCACTACCGCAATAAGTCCGTTGATCATTTTTTCATTGTTGGGATCTACGGTAAGTTCAACTTCAAAAGTTCCGGTATAGGGATCAGCAGTCTCTGTAAGTTGCGAAACACAAGCCTCAAAACTCTTCCCCGGATAGGCGTCAAAAACAGCAACAGCCTTGTCGCCCTTCCGCACTTTCACAATGTCCTTATCTGAAAGAGCCGCCTTAATTACCCATTCTTCGCTTCCCGACTCACTGAAAACAACGACGGGAGTACCGGCGCCTACCAGTTCGTGCTCTTCGGCCAGAGTGGCAATCACAATTCCATCCGCAGGTGCTTTAATCCTTGAATACTGTTTGTTGAATTCTGCAATATTCACATTGCGGCGCGCCACCTCAAAGGCCGATGTGGCATCCTGCAACTGCTCCAAAGTGGCTACTGTATCCCGATAGAGGTTTTTAACACGCAACAGGTCGCGCTCTGCTTTCTCCAATGCCAATTGTGCCTGGTCGACCTGAGATGCAATCTCAGTCATTTCAAGTGATGCCAATGGCTGACCTTTTTTAACCCGGGTTCCTGCTTCCACAGAAAGGGATGAGATAATACCACCGGTTTTAAATGACATTTTGATCAGCCGCCTGGACGACAACATGCCGGAGCAATGTATGGGTACCGCGGCCTGTGTTTCAGTGAGTTTTTCCACCTTTACACAAACCGCTTCTTCAATGTATGTAGAAGCCGGTTCATGCGTACATTGTATAAGTATCATAACAATGCCTGCGATCAATATGCTAGAAATTGTTTTCATCTGTTTCATGTTAATTAGTTACAGGGTTGCGTATTTATTGGTTGGTAATATCCAGGTTATAACCGGCATTGGCCCTTTCCAGTTCGGCTAACCGGATGAGGGTTTCGAAATGTGAAACGGTGTGAGCAATTTGTGAACCGGTTAACTGGTTGCGGGCATCAAGCAAATCCAGCAGCGATTTCTGGCCAACAGCATATTGCCTGTTCACCACTTTAAAATAAGCCTTTGAACTGATCAGGGAATGCCGGCTGGCTTCTTCGGCTTTTAATGACGTTTCATAATTATCATAA
>CAZLLD010000054.1:0-24242 GCA_964560225.1 uncultured Bacteroidales bacterium | reverse complement strand
AAACAGCTGTTGTTGAAAAAGCAGAAATCGGAGGCATTTGCCTCAATTGGGGATGTATCCCCACCAAGGCACTGCTGAAAAGCGCGCAGGTTTATAATTATGCAAAACATGCAGCAGATTACGGGGTAATGATAGAAGCCGGAGCACAGCCCGACCTTAAGAAGATGGTTGAACGCAGTCGTGCTGTAGCTGAAGGCATGAGCAAGGGTGTTCAGTTTCTGTTCAAGAAAAACAAAATTGATCTCATCTCTGGCTACGGCCGGTTGATAGACAACCAAACCGTATCGGTAACAGACAAGGATGGTAAAGAGAGCAGATTTTCTGCCAAAAATATCATCCTGGCCACGGGCGCACGTTCCAGGGAGCTTCCTGCCCTGAAGCAGGACGGTAAAAAGATAATTGGTTACCGCGAAGCATTGACGCTTCAGAATCAGCCCAAAAGCATGATTGTAGTAGGATCAGGAGCTATTGGCAGTGAGTTTGCACATTTTTACCACTCCATTGGCACCAAGGTTACCCTGGTTGAATTCATGCCAAACCTGGTACCACTTGAAGATGAAGAAGTGTCCAAACAACTCGAACGATCTTTCAAGAAAGCTGGCATGGAAGTAATGACATCCTCTTCTTTGGAATCTGTGGATACCAAAGGAAAAAATTGTGTAGCTGTGATTAAAACCCCAAGAGGTTTGGAAAATCGGGAAGCCGATGTGGTGCTTTCCGCTGTTGGTATTACGCCAAACCTGGAAGATATTGGCCTGGAAAAACTCGGTATTGCCACAGAAAATGGAAGAATTCAGGTAAATGAATTTTATGCCACCAATGTCAGGGGTGTTTACGCCATCGGCGATATCGTTGCCGGACCTGCTTTGGCACATGTTGCTTCAGCCGAAGGCATCACCTGCGCAGAAAGGATTGCCGGAAAAAATCCGGAACCGGTTGACTACAGAAATATTCCGGGATGCACCTACACCGCACCCGAAATTGCTTCGGTAGGGTATTCCGAGAAGGCTGCCAAAGAAGCCGGATATGAGATCAAGGTGGGCAAGTTTCCCTATACGGCATCGGGTAAAGCAAGCGCCGGCGGAAACAAGGATGGGTTTGTAAAGCTGATTTTTGATGCACGATATGGGGAACTTCTGGGTGCACACCTGATCGGAGACAATGTAACAGAGCTGATTGCTGAGCTGGTCATGGCCCGAAAGCTTGAAACAACAGGTCATGAAATCATCAAAGCAGTGCATCCGCATCCGACCATGTCAGAGGCCATAATGGAAGCAGCAGCTGCTGCATACGGAGAAGTGATACATATATAATTAGTGTCTGTCCATAAAGTCCCATTTGCTGCGTTACGCTTGTCCGAAGATTGCTCATTTACGCCTGGTAAACTCCGCATTTTCGGACTGTGCAAGCCTTGCAAATGGAACTCTCTGAACAGACACATGACTAATTAAGCATTTTGCCAACTTTATTGACAGACTCTAATTAGTAAAAATATCAGGTTTTACCTGGCAGGAATATATAAACTGTCGAGACCAATTTCAATCAGGTCTTCTCTTGTCAGAGCAGGAAGTTGTTTCTTAATTATTCTTTTCTTTACCAGGTGGCCTGCTTTTGATGCAGTTCTTCGGTCGGGGAAAACATGCTTGCCGGAGATAACCGGAATGAACGGCTGATCAATGACCACCTTGCCTTTAATTGAAATCCGGTAGCCCCATCCTTCGCCAACCTCATAGGTTCGAACCTTTACCTGGTGCGACGGGGATATATATCTGTATAAGCTAAAAGCGATAATGGAAGTCAACAGAATAAAAAAAAGCGGATAAAAAATCCGCTTTTCAAATTTATCAGTCATTTTCATTCGCTACATCCATCGGTTTGAATTCCCACGTGTCGTCGAAATCGGTGGTACTGGTCACACCCGTAGTAACAAAAGCCCTGTTACCAATTGAAAATGCAACGGCTTCATTGCGTGAATAGCCTTCAAAACCGGTTTTTTCAATCCACAGGTCCGTAGCCGGATCATACTCCCACACATCCGATTTCAGCGTATTCTGCACATCACCGGTTGTAATATATGCTTTAGATCCAATGACGAATGCAACGGCTTTCCTGCGAACCATTGTTGAATATTTGTCATCGTAGGAATCATCAGAAACATTTCCAGTGGGTCTTTTAGCTTCCCACTTGTTGGTTGCGGGATCGTAGGCATAAAAATCCTTGTTGTAGTCATTGTGATAGCCTGTGCAAATATATCCCTTGCCGTTCAACACAAATGCAACGGCTTCAGACACCTTCGACTGGAAGCTGTTTTTTTCTGTCCATGAGTTGGTTGTCGGATCATAAGCCCATATATCCATCTGATTGCTGCCATCGTTGCCGGTTCCAACATAACCAATGTTGTCAATGGTAAATGCAACAGCACCGTATCTTGCACTGGGGCCATTATTCGTTGCATTTAGCGTATCCCAGGTATTATTTGAGGGATTATAAACCCAAAAATCACCGAGCATCGTGGTTTCATCTTTTCCCAAACCTACATATCCTTTTTCGCCAATTGAAAAAGCAACGGCTCCTGATCTTGCTTTGGCACGTCCAACTGCATGAGTTCCATAATCAAGATCGGCCTTCTGTGTCCAATTGTCCAGCTCAGGATCATACTGCCAGAAATCCTTCAAACGTTCATCTTTGTTGAAATTATAACCCGATCCCACATAACCGTAATTTCCGATTGAAAAGGCAACTGCCTGTGATCTGGCATTTCCTCCGAAATCTTTTCTGGTAACCCAGTTACCCACAAGGGTTTCTTCATCGTCATCATCCTTGCATGAGATCACTACTGAAACCAGAGCCAGTGCAAACATTCCAAGAAGTAAAAGATTCTTTGATATTTTCATCTTCATAAATTTTGCTTATGTAAATTAAATCCGCGATGAATATAAACGCTTTTTTTTACAAATTGAGTATTTGAATTTTAGAATTAGTAATTTTTAACTTTTAAACCAATACAGCAAAGATAAAGAGGTGCAAAAGGTTAAATAATCTTAATTCTGAGTTTATTTGAACGACAAAGATGAAATAAACTTTTTTATCTACCAATAAAAATTACATTTGTTTCTCTTATTTTTGTGGACTTTTTAATGTTTGTTGCGTTGTAACATACTGATTATTCTAGGATAAAGACTTTTCTGTATGCAATCGACAACTCACAAAATGTTTGATGTCTGAATATAAAGTTTATTTAACGAGGTGATTTCATGATCAGATTTTTCTTCATTCCTGTTGTGGCGCTGCTACTGATAGCATGCAGTAAAGACGATATGAGTTTTGATATAGGAAGCAAGTACCTGGATACCAAAACCAATGTTCGTTTTTTCGATACACTAACCATTCATAGTTTTACGGTAAAGATGGATTCGATCCAGACTTCTGCCTTAAAAGAATCAGACATTACCGTTGGAAGTTATTATGATCCTGAATTCGGGCGCATTTCTGCCAACAGCTATTTCAGGGTATCATTGCCCTCCTCCAAGATTTTGCCCAATGGAGCTGTGTATGATTCAGCAAAGATTTTCCTTGTTTATAATGATTATTATGCAGGTGATACCTTGCAAGAAATGACCCTCAACGTCCACCGGCTGCAAAACAAGATTAAAGCCGGTGAATCCAATTTTCTTTATAATACCACATCAATCAGCACGTACCCCGATGTTTTGGGTTCTCGTACTTTCAAACCAAGGCCCCACCGTAATGACACGATATGGATCAGGCTGGATAACGATTTTGGCCAGGAGACCTTCAATCTTCTGAAAAACAAAGAGCCAGAGGTTGACAACATCACCAATTTTTATAACTACCTGAAAGGCTTCAGACTTTCGGGCACGAATACAGATCAGGCCATAATCGGGTTCAAGTATCCCAACAGCAGCGATTCTCATGAAGCAAACAATCCTGCTCTCAGGCTATACTACCATTATACGCAGTATGAATATGTAAAAACCCATATTGATTTTCCGGTGTTGACCACTGATTTCAGTCAGTTCAACCAATTCATGATTAATGACGAGGTTATCGGCTTCCCCGGACAGCAGGCTGTAAAAATTCCTGCCAGTCAATATGATGATAAATCATACGTGATGGCCGGACTGGGTGTGGTAACCCGGTTTGAAATTCCTTACCTGAAAAATTTGAACAGTTTGCATGAGAATGTTAAGATTATTAAAGCCATTCTCAAAATTGAACCTGCAAGGAATACCTATAAAAAATATGAACTTCCCAAAGAAATTTGCCTTTACAATTCCGATAACAGAAACCGTTTTTTGGGTGTGATTACAGACGGAGATGGTTATACCCAATACGCAAATCTGGTCATTGATTATATTGATCAGATTGAAACCTGGTATACTTTTGATATAACCAGCTTCATGCAGGCAGAACTCAGCAAAGAATCAGACGAAGCACCATCTTTGTTGCTGACCATACCTCCCGATAATTTGAATAAAACGGTTGAAAGGCTTGTACTGGGAAGTCAGATGAACAGTACCAACAAGGTTACATTAAAGGTTTATTACATGTTCTATGAGTAAAATTTCCACTATGAAGAATTTCCTCCTGGCATCGGCCTTATTTATTATGCCGGCTGCTCTTTTCGCACAACAAAGAACTCACCTGCCTTATTCGGTTTTCGGGATCGGGGAATTAACCCCTGACGGTCTGAACCGGAGCATGGCTATGGGCCGAACCGGAATCGCCTTGTCATCCGGCAGGTATGTAAACAACATGAACCCCGCATCCTGTTCGCGCATTGACAGTATTTCCTTTCTTTTTGATTTCGGCATATCGGGTGATTTTGTAAAATACAAAGCATCGGGACATACCCAGCACGGTCAAGATATAAACATCCGGAACATTGCCATGGGTTTCCGGATTACTCCTAACTGGACAACCAGTATTGGAATTGCACCATACAGCACAGTAGGATATAAAGTTATTACAGATAAATACATTGATGGTTCTGTGGAAGAAAAATTTAAACTGGAAATGACCGGTTCAGGTGGACTAAACCGGTTGTTCTGGGACAATTCATACTTGCTTTTTAAGCGGCTGAGCCTGGGCGTAAGTTTCACTTATTTGTTTGGAAGCATTGAATCCAAAGAAACTGCATCATTCAGCAATTTAGCCAGGGATATTATTTCAAAACAAACTTCATACCTGCACAAAATTTATGCAGATTTTGGCGCTCAGTATTCCTTTCCTGTCAAAAAAGATGTAGAGGTTACACTGGGGGGTGTTTTCGGGAAAAGCCATAAATTAAACTTCAAACAGGATGTCCAGATTTATGTATCCGGTTCTATTGAACAGGATGAAATCGAAAGAACAGGTTCGTTTAAACTGCCATTATATGTTGGTGGTGGCTTATCAATCAACTACAAAAACCAACTGACATTAAGCGCCGATTATATTTACCATGACTGGTCATCAACCAAATCTGACAATCCCGACTTTAACTACATGAGCAATAACTCTTTCAGAGTAGGTGCAGAATACATTCCCGGCAGGGTCAACAGGTTGGGCTATTTTGGAAATATCGCTTACCGTGCCGGATACTACTATGAGCAATCCTACCTCGAAGTGAGCGGAGTTGCAGCTTCGGACAACGGCATTTCACTGGGTTTGGGTCTGCCTTTCCTGCAAAACAAGACCACCATTAATATTGGCTATAACTTCGGTGTAAACGGAACTTTGGATAACAGCATGATCAAGGAAACCTACCATTCTTTCATATTTAGTGTGGCCATGCATGACTGGTGGTTTATCAAAAGAAAATACGACTGATGCGGACCAGAACAAAACAAAAAACCACCCCATGCCGGGTGGTTTTTTGTTTATGCAAAGAAAATTGACACAAATTAATAGGTGAACTGATACCTCTTCCTCAACTCTTTCTGAAAATCACCGATTCTTCTTTCCAGATCGGTGATCTCATTCTTAAGTTTAGAGGTATCATGCCCCTCTGATTCGAGTTCCCGAATGAATCGACGGTTGATGATGATTTTCTTCTGGCATTCGTAAATGCTTGAGATCAGACTTTTGATGTTGTACTTTACGTCAAGCATGGCACATTTATTTGGTTAGTAGTATTGCACTTAATTACCCCGATTCAAAAAATCAAGAGACGTGTTTTGATCATTTGAGCCAAGCTAATTTAATACTTATTAACTACTTTGTCAACAATTTTGTTTCAATTTAAACCACCTATTTTCACTTTTCAGCTGCTTTTTTGACTAACTTGTATCAAATTGACAATGTGATAATTGTAAAATATTTCCAGCCTGTTTTTCTTCATAAACGCTGACTAAAAAAAGAACCCCTGCAGTAACCAGCTGCAGGGGATACTAACCAGAACAAACCTAAAATTAAACACTAATGAACTACCTGATTATCTGTATATTGGGTGTATTATCCTTGATTTTCAGCTTCTTCGGCTTTCTTTTCCTCTTCCTTTTTTTCTCCTTTGATTTTGTCACTGATTCCCAGCCCTTCTTTGATTTCAATATTCACTCCGTCGGACAATCCTGTTTTAATGAACCTCTTCTCAAAAATCTGGGGCTGTTTTTCTATTTCAACATAGGCAGAATCTCCTTCTTTTTCGAACTTGATCAGACTTTCAGGAATTACCATCACGCTGTCCTTACGGTCGAGCACAATATCGGCATTGGCACTGTAACCGGCCCGGATGAATGAATTTTCCTTTATTTTTACATCAGCCTTGATCTCGAATTGTATGGCACCATTTTCCTCCTTGCCTTTAGGCGATATGTATTCAAGTTCGGCATCAAATTTCTCATCTTCAATAGCACCGATTGACAAAATCAGGGGCATACCCAGCTTCAGTTTACCAACTTCTGTTTCATCAACCTTACCCTCGAAAATCATTTCGCCCATGTCGGCTACGCTGGCAATTGTAGTTCCTTCATTAAAGGTATTGGATTCAATGACCGAATTGCCTACTTCAACCGGAACGTCAAGCACCATGCCTTCAATGGTTGACCGGATCAATGTATTGGTAGCCTGCCCCGATTTCTTCGAAACACCTTCTTTAATCAGCTGCAGGTTCGATTCGGCAGTTTCAAGTTCTTCCATGGAATTCATGTAGTTCAGCCGGTATTGCTGAAATTCAGCTTCAGCAATAACACCCTGTTCATAAACTTTCTTTTGCCGGTCGTAAACCAGTTTTGAATCTTCGAAATTGATTTTGGCTTTATTGTATCTTGACTCTGCATTATTCAATTCCACCATGTTCGGAATGATTTTGACCCGGGCGATCAGGTCACCTTTTTTAACATGATTTCCTGCTTCAATGAAGATTTCTTCAACAATGCCGGATACCTGTGGCTTGATGTCAATTTCCTTGCGCGGCACTACCGAACCTGTTGCGACCGTCTTTTTTATCACATTGGAAATAAAAGGTGACTTCACCTCATAAACAACCGGTTTTTTCTTCGATTTCTGGTATAAAAAAAACATGGTTCCCAGAATTGCCCCGATTACAATTACCAACAAAGAAATTTTAAGAATTTTTTTCATGGATTATATACATTTATAATTTTAACAGTTTACTCAGCTCTTAAAGCTTCAACAGGTTTAATACTTACTGCCTTCCTGGCCGGTATGAATCCGGCAAACAAACCGGCTCCGATCAGAACGGTTAATGCGGTTACCGCAATATCGAAATTAACGCCCGGGTTCTTGAACATTTCAGCCTCGGCGCCGGAGCTAACCATCTGATAATTGATCAGTTCCAGGATCCCAACACCCAACACCAGTCCGATCATACCGGAAATAGCCGTAAGTGTTACCGATTCCATCAGGATCTGCCCGATTATTCTCCAGGGTGTGGCGCCAATTGACCGTTGAATTCCAATTTCTTTGGTGCGCTCTTTAACCACGATCAGCATGATGTTGCTGACGCCTATTACGCCTGCGAACAGCGTGCCAATGCCTACAATCCAGATCAATATATTGATACCGGCAAAAAGGCCGTTCATCTGTTTGAACTCTTCCTCCAGGTTAAAATGTCCAAACGCCTGTTCATCTTCGGGAGCAATCTTATTCCTGGCCGCAAGCAGAGACAGCACTTTCTTTTCTACCACCGATACCGGTATGTTGTCTTTAGCGGTGACAGCAATAAAATGCACGTCATCACCCATGTTATAAGCAACCTGCAACGAGGTGAAGGGTAAAAAGATGGTTTTTTCCTTGTCTTCACCAAAGCTGATGTTCTTGTTCTTGGGTTCATAAACGCCCACCACCTGGAAATACACACCCCGGATGCGGATGTATTTTCCGATAGGATCTTCCTGTTTTTCGAATAGTTCTTCTTTCACGCGGTTCCCGATCACCGCAACCTTTCGTTTTTCAATGATATCAATATCATTGATCACCCTTCCCGATAACAGGATAACCGGATCGATCCGGAAATAATCGGGATAATCGCCAAATATGTCGTAAGATGCAGTTTTTGTACCCCGCACCACGTTGTTATCGCCGTTGCCCGACCAGGGCTGAAGCCTGGGAGCCAGGTAACCGATTTCAGGAATGCCCTCTTTAAGGGCTTTCATGTCAGCATTGTTAAACAACCATTGTCTGCCTCTGGGCAATCCTTTGTATGGTATGGTGGTTTGCCGGGTCCAAATGAAAGAACTGTTGGTGGCAAAGTCCACAAAACCATCGTAAACAGCATTCTTAAGTCCGTTTCCCGATCCTGTCATGATAATCAGCATGAGTATGCCCCAGAATACGCCAAAAGCCGTCATGAATGTCCGCAACTTATTGCTCTTGAGCGTACTGTATATTTCCTGCCACCGGTCTCTGTCAAACATCGTATGCTGGTTTTATTCGTCTCTTAATGCTACTACGGGCCTGATCCGTGAAGCCCTTAACGAGGGCATCAGTCCGGCCAATGTTCCTGCAATTACCAATACTATGGTAGAAATCAGGGCAATCGTAAAGTCCACTTCCGGATTCACAAAAAACTCGTTCGCGGGTATTACCGAGGAAACCAGTTCCAGGGTTCCAATACCTAACAGCAGGCCCAGGTACCCGGCCAAACCTGTAATAAATACGGATTCAAAAAGTATCATGGTAACAATTGAAAACGGAGTTGCACCAATGGCTTTGCGAATGCCGATTTCCTTTGTGCGCTCATTGACCACAATAATCATGATGTTACTGACACCTACAATGCCGGCAATTATTGTAAAAGCTCCAATAATCGAAACAAAGATCTGGATGCTCAGGAAAAGATTGGAAAACATCTTGAATTCCTTAAGCGTATTAGAAATCCACATGGCATTCATATCTTCCTTATCAAACCGGTGCCTTTTGGCAAAGTCGGCACGCAATTCTTTCTCAAATTCTTCGCTTTCTTTAGCAGTGAGGTTACTTGTTATGGTCAGGTTTTGAATCCGGTTGGCGCCGCCTGAAATCATCTGTGCCGTGGTAATAGGAATATATACTCTCGTTTCATCACGCTCGTTTTTTTCACTGAATACGCCAACCACTTGAAAGGGTACATTATTGATTTTGATATATTCTCCTATCGGATTCTTCCCGTTTTTAAAAAGACCTTTTTGAACCGGTCGGCCGATTACAGCAACTTTCCTTCGCTTCTGAATGTCAATATTGTTAACAAACCGTCCCGATTCCATTTTGGCATTTTCAATTTCAAAATAATCCGGATGAACACACGTGAGATCATAAACGCCGAATTCCTTATTATAGGAGATTGCCCGGTTTTGCCACATATAATAGCGGGCAGAAATTTTATCAACGCCCTTCATCCTGTCCCGTACGTATTCATAATCCTGGTCGGTAAACCGGATCTGTCGGCCAGATTTCAACCCTTCATAGGTTTTACTGGTTGTGCCCGGGCCGAACCAGATGGTGTTTACAGCATCCTGCCGGAACTGTGCCTCAATACCATTCTGAAGTCCCTTTCCTGATCCCAGCAATATGATCAGCATGAAAATTCCCCATGCCACACTGAAACCGGTAAGAAAGGTCCTCATCCGGTTTTTGTTGATGGTACTCAGAATTTCCTGCCATTTATCTAAATCGAACATAACAATGATTTAAAAAGATGCAACGGCTTTATAAGGTGACTGATGATAGGTAATGTTCTCTATGATTCCGTCTTTGAGTTTGATAGAACGTTGTGTCCTCAATGCAATATCATGCTCATGCGTGACGATGATAATAGTAATGCCTTCGTTGTTGATTTCCTGCATCAGATCCATCACTTCCATGCTGGTGACTGAATCCAGTGCACCGGTTGGTTCGTCTGCAAGAATCACCTTGGGTTTGCTGATCAGTGATCGGGCAATGGCAATACGCTGCTTCTGGCCACCTGAAAGTTCGCTCGGAAGATGCGTCCACCAGTCCTTTAACCCAACCCGATCAAGGTATTCCATGGCAATCTGATTTCTTTTCCTGCGGTTTACTCCCTGGTAATAGAGTGGAAGTGCCACATTTTCCATGGCATTTTTAAAAGAAATCAGATTGAAGCTCTGGAAAATAAAACCGATTGTCCGGTTTCTTAACTGGGCTGCTTTGGTTTCGTTAATATCTTTTATCAGCATGCCATTCAAATGGTACTCTCCCAAATCATAATTATCCAGAATTCCCAACACATTCAGCAAGGTTGATTTGCCTGATCCGGATGCACCCATTATCGAAACCATTTCCCCTTCTTCTACCTCAAGACTGATTCCTTTCAATACATGTAATGAATTATTACCGGTAACATACGATTTATGCAAATTCTTGATGGAAATCATGAAGTTTAATTTTAGGTTAACGATAAATTGTCAAATATCATACCATAAAACTTATATTATTCACAATCTGCCTTTTAATTAATAACGACTTCAAAATAACCCGCCAAAGCCTGCTGCAAATTTGTACTATTCTGATACAAGGCGTGTACGTTTATGAACACTTAAAAAAAAACAAATCTTCTGACGCAACCCCGGATACACATTTGGCATCTGATAATCGACACTGCACAAAAAAGAAAATAGTTTTAATTAAAACTCTAATTTTGAGCTTCAAATAGGAGTGTATTTGGTTGACCATTTAAATAAGGTGATTCGGGGCTGTCAGGAAAATTTGCCTGAGGCTCAAAAGGAATTATTTGACATGTTCAAAACAAAGATGTTTGGAATATGTTTGAGATATGCGGGCAACTATGACGATGCACAGGATGTGCTCCAGGACGGATTTATTAAAGTTTTTGAAAAAATCCACCAGTTCCGCTTTAAAGGAGCATTTGAGGGATGGATCAGGAAAGTGATGGTGAATACAGCCCTGGAAAGATACCGGATTCATTATCGCCAGGTATCAATTGACGAGCATGTTGCTGAAATCGAACACGAGGAGCCAAAAGACATTCTTTCAGATATTGATGCAGCTGACCTGGTGAAGATCATTCAGGAATTATCGCCCCGTTACCGGGTGGTATTCAACATGTTTGCAGTGGAAGGATATTCACATAAAGAAATCAGTGACATGCTGCATATTTCCGAAGGAACATCCAAATCAAATCTTTCAAGGGCCAGAGTCATACTTCAGGAAAAGATAAGTAAGTACTATGTAAAATCGGTTCAAACATACTGAGCCATGGACAACAAAAAGCTTAATATTGACAGGTATTTCAGTGAACGTCTGGCAAACTATGAACAGGCCCCTCCCGACGTAACCTGGGAAAAGATTTCTCACAGGCTTGGTCACAAGCAAAGAAAGCGTTCTGTCATACTGATTTTGCGGATAGCTGCAGGCATGGCACTGTTGCTTTCCACGGGTATCGGCGTATATATTCTCACCAAACCAGAAAGCAACTCTGATTCCTCAGCCATTTCATCAAATCAGCATAATGAAATCTCCCCGATTCAGGCTGAAAGCAAGACTGTCTCTGTTCACCAGGTAGCGCCCGGGAACAACAACATTGTCAAAAAAAACAATCTGCCAGGTACAGGAAAACAACAAGCTTCAAAAGAAGACAGAACAAACGGAAACTCCGGAAAACAGAAAAATGAACCGGTTGCCGCTGTCCTGGCAAACAATTACAGAGATAACAGCGTGCAACATCTTGAAAGTGAAGAATCAGTCATAGGTTCCATAACTGCCATTTCCGGAATATACCCTGGTCGTCTTCAGCAAAAAGATCTCTCTTTTGAAATCCCTTTCGAACTGGCTCAACTGCACCCTGAAAATATTGTGATTGCAACAACTGATCAATATTCCGAAGACTACACCCCAGAAGACAGCCAGGCAAAAAAACCGGACCGCTGGAGGATTGGCAGCGAAGTAGCGCCTTTGTATTCATACCGTACCATTTCGTCAGATGAATTGCAATCCGCAACCATGGATGAGCTGAACAATAAAGAAACCGGAATACTGGCCTATTCTGGTGGCATCAGTGTGGCCTTTTCAGCCGGGAAGCGTCTCTTTGTTCAATCAGGTGTTTACTATTCACGATACGGGCAGCAAACAAATAACATTGAAACGGTTGCCGTTAATTATCTCAGCACCATACAGGGTAAACCGGAAAGCAGGACCTATGTGTCAATTGCCAATTCCACCGGTGTAATTTCAAGAACAAGCAGCAGTAGTGATGAAATTGATCTGATAAACAAAGGCAATATTGAAGGTGCAGTTAATAACAGTCGGTATGATGCACTCAGGTATGGTTCTGTGATGAGCCCGAATTATTCAGACACCGATAATGGCGATATGACAATAACCCAGTATTTTGATTATCTGGAAGTTCCGCTCATTCTTAAGTATAAGATAATCGACCGGAAGATTGATTTCAACCTGACCGGCGGTGTCATAACCAATTTCCTGTTCAGCAACAGAGTGAACATGACACGTGACGGAGATACCGATGTCTTTGGAGAAACAACCGATATCAATTCAGTCAATTACCAGGGATCAGTTGGGATGGGAATTGAATATCCGGTCAAATCAGGTTTTTCGTTAACTCTGGAACCCCGATTCAGGTATTACATCAATCCGATCGACAGAACGGCAGAAATCAACGTGCATCCTTATTCTTTCGGTTTTTACGCCGGATTCAACTATTCTTTTTAGGACTTCACATGGCAGTTAGCATCATTTGATCCTTTGGGAAAGCCCTGTTTTGTCATCCAAAGCATTATCATTTCTACGCCTCCGATTCATCTTTTGTTTGAAATTTGAATTAGGCATGCAGAAAAATCAAAATCCTTTTAACTAACTTTGTAAAATTCCGTACAACATATCAGGATATTTTAAATACGGAGAGAGTCATGTCACAGGATCGTTTGATTTTCAAGATGCGCCCATTTTTGTGTTTCTCAGGAGCATTGCTGGTAGTGGGTTTATTGTTTTCAACTTTCAGTTTCACCGGAAACCAGAGCAGTACAAGCATGCCTACACGCATGCCCTCAATGAATCAACCATTCAGCCTGCCAGAAAAACTTGATTTTGCAGGAGAAGCAGTTCCTCTTGGCAATTTCGACACCCGTGAAAGTCTGGATAAAGAAATGCTTGTGAATGGTTATTGGCATTCACGAACCCTGATGGTGCTCAAAAAATCAAAACGCTATTTTGAAACGATTGAACCCATATTGAAAAAATACGGTGTGCCGGATGACTTCAAGTATTTGGCTATGGCCGAAAGTGGACTGGAAAATGTGGTATCTCCGGCCAAGGCAGTGGGAGTTTGGCAGATACTGGAATCAACCGCGAAAGAATATGGCCTTGAGGTGAATACCATAGTGGATGAAAGGTATGACCTGGCTAAGTCTACTGAAGCTGCCTGCAAATACCTCCTTGAATCATACCATAAATTCGGAAGCTGGACCATTGCTGCTGCCACTTATAATGCAGGAAGGGTCGGACTGGCGAATCAGATTAACAAGCAAAAGACAAATAATTATTACGATCTGCTGCTGAATGAGGAAACTGCCCGCTATGTATTCAGGCTGATAGCGCATAAGCTCATTACCGAGAACCCATCAGAGTATGGTTTCCAGATTGAAGAAAACGATTATTACCCGCTGATCGCCACACATGACGTTTCGGTAGACAAAGGCATTGAGAACATCGCCGACTTTGCCCTCGAAAATGCAACCAATTACAAGATCATCAAGCAGTTCAATCCCTGGCTCCGCCAGAATTACCTGCCCGACCATCCCAATAAGGTTTATAGAATTGTCATTCCCGACGAAGGCGAAAGAATAATTCAGTAACAGAATCAAAACCTATAGCAATCCGGAAAAGTTGACAAAAACAGCAGTCAGTAGAGTTCTTGAAACAGGGGAAGTCAATGTTTTCGGTGCACGGGTTCACAACCTGAAGAACATTGACGTTGCCATCCCCCGTAACCGGTTAAGTGTTATTACAGGTTTGAGCGGCAGTGGCAAATCATCTCTTGCTTTTGATACCATATATGCCGAAGGACAACGTCGCTACATGGAAACGCTTTCGGCTTATGCCAGGCAGTTCCTGGGAAATATGGAACGTCCGGAGGTGGATAAAATTACCGGACTCAGTCCGGTTATCGCCATCGAACAAAAAACCACAGGTAAAAATCCCAGATCTACTGTTGGCACACTCACTGAAATATACGACTTTCTGAGGTTGCTGTATGCCCGGGCCGGAATTGCCTATTCATACAATACCGGCGAGCCCATGGTGAAGTACACCGATGAGCAGATCATCAGCCTGATTATGGAAAAGTACAAAAACCGGAAGATCTATATTCTTGCTCCCATAATCAAAGGCCGTAAAGGTCATTACAAGGAGGTCTTTGAGCAGATCCGTCGGAAAGGGTTCCTGAATGCACGGGTTGACGGCGAACTTATCGAAGTAAGGCACGGACTGAAGCTGGACAGGTACAAGAGCCATTTTGTGGAGATCGTTATCGATAAAATGATTGTTTCGGGCGATGATAAAAACCGTCTGAAAAGTTCCGTGTCTTTGGCTATGCAACATGGCAAAGGTATCATTATGATACTTGATGCCGAAAAAAAGGAACCCCGGTATTACAGCCGGCTGCTCATGTGCCCCACAACCGGTATTTCCTATAACGAACCTGCCCCCCATACCTTTTCATTTAACTCGCCACAGGGTGCCTGTGCACGATGTAACGGACTGGGAACCATTAACCAGATTGATATTTCCAAGATCATTCCCAATCCCGACCTGAGCATTAAAAAAGGCGGAATCGAACCACTCGGTCCGTACAAGAATGTACTGATCTTCTGGCAGCTTGAAGCCATCGCCTCAAAATACAATTTCACACTGAACACACCCATAAAAGAAATTCCGGAAGATGGCATGAATGTCATTCTCTATGGCGCCGAGGAAACTTTCAAGCTGGAAAATACGCCGCTGGGCTTTTCAACCAATTACTTCCTCAGTTTTGAAGGAGTGATCAACTACATCGCCAATAACCTGAACAATGCAAGCCAGAAGGAAGAAGAAAAATGGACCGAACAATACATTGAAAAAGTTACTTGTCCCGATTGCCAGGGAACGCGCCTGAAAAAAGAATCCTTGTTCTTCCTGATCCACGACCACAACATCGCCCAACTGGCTTCAATGGATATTACGGCATTGTATGATTGGTTAACGGGCGTAGACGAGCATTTAACAGACCGACAACTGGCCATTGCCACAGAAATTCTCAAGGAACTCAAAACGAGAATCAGGTTTCTTCTTGATGTTGGTCTTGATTATCTGTCTCTGAACCGGAGTGCCGCGAGTCTGTCGGGAGGTGAAAGCCAGCGGATCCGGCTGGCTACCCAGATCGGATCACAACTGGTGAACGTTCTTTACATACTTGACGAACCCAGTATTGGGTTGCATCAGCGCGACAATGAAAGGCTCATCGGCTCACTCAAAGATCTGCGCGACACGGGTAATTCAGTGATCGTGGTGGAACACGACCGCCAGATGATTCTGAGTGCCGACTATGTTGTGGACCTGGGACCCTATGCCGGCAGGCACGGTGGAGAAGTATGTGCCACCGGGACTCCTGAAGAGATCATGAAGGGCAATTCACTTACCTCCCAATACCTGAACAACAGCAAAGAGATCACAACCCCCGCGAAGAGGCGGCAGGGTAACGGAAAAAGCCTGTCACTGATTGGTGCCACCGGAAATAACCTGAAAAAAGTGGACATCACGTTTCCCCTCGGCAAATTCATTTGCATCACCGGTGTATCGGGAAGCGGGAAATCATCACTGATCTATGACACGCTCTACCCGGTGCTGAGCCGACATTTTTACCGGTCAAAAGCATCTGCACTGCCTTATGAAAAAATTGACGGACTGGAAAACATTGACAAGGTGATTGAAGTTGACCAGTCGCCCATCGGACGCACCCCACGCTCGAATCCTGCCACCTACACAGGTGTGTTTTCCGATATCCGGAAGCTGTTTGAACTAACCCGTGAATCAAAAATACGCGGGTATAAAGCCGGGCGATTTTCATTTAACGTCAAGGGGGGACGTTGTGAAACCTGTCAGGGAGCAGGATTACAAACGATCGAAATGAATTTTTTACCCGACGTGTACGTGCATTGCAATGAATGCAACGGCAGGCGCTATAACCGTGAAACTCTCGAAGTGCGCTATAAGGGGAAAAACATCAGCGAAGTGCTCGACATGACCATAACTCAGGCTGTTGAATTTTTTGAGAACATACCCAATATCCGGCACAAACTGGTCACCATTGATCAGGTGGGACTGGGCTACATCACACTCGGGCAACCCTCTACCACCCTGTCGGGTGGTGAGTCGCAACGGATCAAGCTGGCCGCCGAACTTTCAAAAAAAGATACCGGAAAAACACTGTATATACTGGATGAACCCACAACCGGATTGCATTTTGAGGATGTAAGGGTATTGCTTGAAGTACTCAACCGGCTGGTCGACAAGGGAAACACGGTAATCGTCATCGAGCACAACCTGGATGTCATCAAGGTGGCAGATCATATCATTGATATGGGTCCCGAAGGTGGCGAAAAAGGCGGCGAGATCATTTGCACAGGAACACCTGAAGAAGTTGCCAAAGACAAAAAAAGCTACACGGCGGTTTATCTGAAGGAAGAATTAAAACGGTTCGCTGTGAGGTGAAACTGTCAATTGCTTTCAGTTTTTGTCCTTCATCCTACGCAAATAGCTGAACTTCGTATAAAAATAATTCCAAATTTCGTAATTTTGCAGGCCTGAATAGAACATCCATCAAATGTTCACGTATAGGTATTAGATTTTCAATGAATTCAAGTTTATGACTCACGGAGAAGAAAAGATTATAGATGCTTTTAAGAAAAGAGACTGGCAGGAAATTCAATCATCCGACAGCTGGGGTATTTTCAAGATCATGTCAGAATTTGTAGAAGGCTACGAGAAACTGGCTCGTATTGGTCCTTGTGTATCCATATTCGGATCTGCACGCACCGAGCCCGGAACCAAGTTCTACAAGCTGGCTGAAGAAATTGCCTATCAACTGACACAATACGGTTACGGGGTGATCACCGGTGGCGGTCCGGGCATTATGGAAGCTGCCAACCTGGGTGCCAAAAGGGGTAAAGGAAGGTCTGTAGGAATTAACATCGACCTGCCTTTTGAACAGGAACCCAATCTTTTCATCGATTCTGACAAGCTGATCACGTTCGACCATTTTTTTGTCCGCAAGGTCATGTTCATCAAATATGCCCAGGGATTTATTGTTCTACCCGGAGGATTCGGTACCTTTGATGAACTATTTGAAGCATTGACACTGATTCAGACTGAGAAAATAGGCAGATTCCCCATTGTGCTGGTCGGTAAGGATTATTGGGAAGGCCTGGTAAAATGGGTAAAAGAAGTGATGCTCGACGAACAGAAGAACATCAGCACAGACGACATGGAACTTTTCACCGTGGTGGATACCGCAGAAGAGGCCGTGAAACACATCAATGAGTTTTACAGCAAATATTTGCTGAGTCCCAATTTCTGACAATCAATACAGGCTCATTTAGCTGGATTTCACCAATTAACCAGGTCGTTTGCCGGAAGTTGTTCATAACTTAATTGCTAATATACATGGGATTAATTATTTTTATTACTCTTTAAAATACCGAATCCATGGTTAAACTAGTAATGACCCTGCTAAACCTTTTGTTAATCCTGGCTTTCCAGATATTTCCCGGCGGTGTGTCGGTAAAAATGGATGTTCCTGCAGAGGTACAGGCCGGTTCGGAATTTGAGGTGAAAGTTACCCTGAACAAGGGAGACCTCGAAGGATTCTCACGTTTTCAGCAGAATATTCCCGCTGGTCTGACAGCTTCTTCAGTTTCTTCGTCTGATGCCGATTTCACCTTCAGTGAAAAACGAGTGAGGCTGATCTGGCTCCGGATACCCGGGAATGACGAAATTACTGTCACCTATAAGGTTAAGATTGACGAAAGGCTGAAAGGCACCTTTGACCTCAGTGGTAAATTCTCCTATATTGAAAATAACGAACGGAAATCGGTTGATGTTGAACCGGTTGCTATTAACATCCTGCCATCTGCCACCATTGATCCGTCGCTGATAGTTGATGTGAATGATTTTGAAAAAGTCACCATGCCGGCCCCGGGAACATTTTCACCCGGAGAAGTTTCTGTAGCTTGTATCAGGCAAAGACCCTATGCCGGCTCACAGGGCGATTACATCGTAAACGTACTGGTGAGTAAAAACCTCACCCGGCAGTTTGCCAAAATTGAAGAAGATGTTCCCGAAGGTTATACCGCTGTAGCTCTCGATGCCAAAGATGCCATTTTCACCTTTAAGGAACAGAAAGTTAAGTTTTTGTGGATGAATTTACCCACAGACTCCTATTTTACTGTTTCATACAGGTTGATACCCAAAAACCAGACAAAACTTGCCGCACCGGTTATTGACGGAGCATTCTCCTACCTGGTGGAAGACAATACCGTAAGCGTGGATATCATTGAAAGAGATTTGAACCTGGCTGACCTGAATGGTCAGGATGTGAATGCACTGGTTGCAAAAGCCTTGTCAGAACCCGATCCAGAGCCGATACTTGCCCAGGTTCCTGCTGAAGAACCCGTTATTACTGAACCAGTGATACCTACCGAAACCCGGGTTGAAAAACCGGCAGAAACACAACCGCAGGCTGTAACAGAAACGAAAAACGGGAGCAAAACCGAAATCCGGCCAACCAAACCGGCAGCTACAAACCTCACCACAGATGCAGCTTACCTGCTCGATCCTGAACAGGGAGTTTATTACCGGGTTCAGGTTGCAGCCGGACACAAACCGGTAAACATCACCCGCTATTTCAGAAAAATGAATCTCGAGAAAGAGGTTCGCAAGGAAACCCATGACGGCTGGATGAAATACTCAGTCGGTTCATTCCCCCTATACAAGGAAGCCAGGGATTACCGGGTTCACATCTGGAACACCACACCGGCAAAAGACGCATTCATTGCAGCATATAACAACGGGCAGCGCATTACCGTGCAGGAAGCCCTGATGATAACCGAACAAAAATGGTATCGATGAAACACGTTAAATCATTACATACCTGCACCCGGGCAGCTTTTTTGTTCCTGCTTTTCCTGCTTCCGGTTACACCTGTTTTCAGTCAGGAGGATGAACTTGAAAGGCTTCTCAATGAAGAGGTGGAAAACATCAATCCGGTTTACAAGCCGGTTATCAGCTTCGGTGCCGGAGTACTCAATTATTTTGGGGATATCAAGAACAACTATTACTCACCTACAATAGGTACCTTGGGTTATAAGGTGAATCTGGCCACCTACCTTGACAACAAACGTTACTTTAAAGGCGAATTCTTTTTCCTGGGCGGCAAGCTCACCGGAAATGAAAGATCATTCTCCGATCCGCTGAAGAATTTTAACTTTCAAACCGATATCTACAATTTCGGTGTGGACGTCAATTATGACTTTGACCACTTCTATAAGAAAAAAGACAGCCGGTTTCATCCATACATCGCATTGGGAATCGGTACAGTGATTTTCAATTCCAGAACCGACAGCATCGCTTCATATTTTGATCCTGATGCGGGCACAACTGTGACAGCAAAGTATAATTACTGGACTGACGGCACCATCCGTGATGTTCCCCAGGCAACAGGTGATCCTTCCATGAGTCACCTGATGAGCCGCGACTTCAAATATGAAACTTCGCTGAGAGACTTCGACTGGGGACTGGGAAAGTATTCGCAATATGCTTTTGTCATACCTTTTGAAGTCGGTATTGACATGCAACTTTCCGACCGGTTGATGATCCGGGTGGGTAACTCTTTCTCCTATGCCCTTTCCGACGTGATTGACCACGTCAGTTCAAAAAATAAAGACGGGCGAAAAGGTAAAAAAGGCAATGACATGTACAACTTCACCTATATTTCATTTCATCTCGACCTGTTTTCGTCAGCAAAAATGCTCAAAATAGAAAGACTTTTCCGCGACATGGAATTTGATCCCATGCTTTATGGCGATGATGATAATGATGGGGTTAGGGATGGTTGGGATCAATGCCCCGGTACTCCCCTGGGTGTGACAATCGATTCAACCGGTTGCCCGCTGGATACTGACAGAGACGGCATTTACGATTACCTCGACAAAGAACCCAACAGCAGGATAGGTGCTTTTGTTAACAATGACGGTGTTGAAATGACCGAGGAAGATTTGATTGCTCTGCTGAATCATTCCATGGCCGTGGGGCGCAACGAAATCGACCTGTACCTGCGCAAGTCTGATGCCTATCCGGGTCGCAGGGGAAGCGGAGTACCCATTCCCGACAAGTTCAAACAGGTGGATGCGGATAAAGACAATTACATATCCTTCGATGAGATGCTGAAAGAGATAGACCGCTTTTTCGATTTCGAATCCACTCTGACGACAAGCGATATTTACGAGCTCAACAGCTTTTTCTTTGCTCAGTAAGAGATATTGAGACAGATTGTTATTTCTTCATCAGCCTGTCGAGCTGTCTTTTGGAATCCTTCTTTTTGATGTCTTCGCGTTTGTCGAATTCCTTCTTGCCGCGTGCCAGTGCAATTTCAAGCTTGGCAAAACGGCTTGCAGCCAGAAAGATCCTGAGGGCTACAATGGTCAGCCCTTTTTCCTTTACATTTTTCTGCAGTTTCTTCAATTCCCTGCGGGTCAACAACAACTTCCGGTCGCGTTTGGGAAAGTGGTTGAAAATATTGCCGAAATCATATTCCGAAATGTGCATCCCCTTAACAAACAACTCGTCTTCATTGAAAAAGCAGTATGAATCAACCAGGCTGGCTTTCCCGGCCCGAAGCGATTTGATCTCGGTGCCGGTGAGCACAATACCTGCCACAAACTTATCGAGTATCTCATAGTCGTGCCAGGCTTTTTTATTTTTGATGTCAATTTCAGCCATGTGCCGGTTTTGCAGAATTGCAAATTAAGCTGATTTTATCCGATTTTCCATAAATTAGCCGCAATGAAATTAAGCAGCATGAACAGGAAGCATGACCTGATCGCGGTTATTGGACCCACAGCCAGCGGCAAAACGGAATTCGCCGCTCATTTGGCTTGCAGTCTGAACGGTGAGGTCATCAGTGCCGATTCAAGGCAGGTATACCGCAATATGAATATCGGAACGGGAAAAGATTATTCGGATTACGTGGTTCATGGTACTGCAATCCCTTTCCACCTGATTGATATTGCGGAACCGGGCTATAAATACAGCTTGTTTGAATACCAACGCGATTTTTACAAGTCTTACCGGGATATCGTTTCAAGAAATAAAATGCCTTTGCTGTGCGGGGGATCAGGCATGTATATTGACGCCGTGGCTCACAAATACAGGCTTGATGAAGTTCCCGTGAATGAGAACCTGAGGCATGAATTACAGGGAAAAAGCCTGAGCGATCTGAATAAAATCCTTTCGCAGCTTAAAACCCTGCATAACCAAACCGATACGGATACTGTAGAGCATGCCCTGAAAGCTATTGAGATTGAATATTTTTACAGGGATCACCCGGAGGAGAAAGGTCTCCCCGACCTCAGCATTCTTTACCTGGGAATTATGTATGACAGGGAAACCGAGCGGAAAAGGATTACCGAACGTTTACACAAAAGATTGCAGCAGGGAATGGTTGAAGAAGTAAAAAACCTTCTGGAATCAGGCATTCCAGCTGAAAGCCTAACCTATTACGGGCTGGAATACAGGTACATCACACTGCATCTGACCGGAAAAATGGATTATGATACCATGGTGTCCAAACTGAATACAGCCATCCATCAGTTTTCGAAGCGGCAACGCACCTGGTTCAGGAAAATGGAACGTGAAGGCATTCAGATTCACTGGATCAACGGCGAGATGCCACTGGAAGAAAAAATCGAATCTGCACTGCTATGGATCAACCGTTGAATGCCCTCGGTAGTTTACATCAACGCCCATTTATGCGAAACACACAGGAATGTCAGGTATGAGAAGTAGATCAGGTTGATAATTCCCACCAGGATGTTGTATTCCATCCTGTTCTTTTTAATCTTGCGCCTGATCATGATACCCACATTGGGAATGATGGTGGAGGTAAGAAAAAACAGGAAGTGAATATTGAAAAGCGTATCAAATGGCTTCTCAGAAGCGTCGTACTCTTTTTTTCCGAAAAGAAGCAGGTAGGTGAAAGCCAGGAAGGAGATCAGATAAAGCAGGTAGCTCATTTTCAGAAAAACGGTCGATTTCTGCCTTCTTTTGTGGTAACGCAAAGGTTTCAGGATGATAATCGTAACAACAAAAAGAACTACATAACCGATCAGAAAAAAAGTTTGGAATACCCCGTTAAAAAAATTACCCATGGCAGATCATATTTGTCAAACCAATATAGCAAAAAAAACCGTTAGCATCTGGTAAAACAGGCATTGTTTATGAACAGGAAGGGTGTAGTTCAAGCAGGGCGACATTTTCAACATGATGTGTGAAGGGAAACATATCAACCGGTTGAATTTTCAGAAGCCGGTAACTGCCGGCAAGCATTGAGACATCCCTTGCCTGGGTGGCCGGATTGCAGCTCACATACACAATGCGTGCGGGCCGGACGGACAGAATGGCTTCAACCACATCTGCGTGCATGCCCGTTCTGGGAGGGTCGGTGATGATCACATCAGGCCTTCCGTTTTCTTCAATAAATGATTCATTGAGCAGTTCGCGAATGTCACCCGCATAAAAAGAGGCATTCTCAATGCCATTCAGTCCGGCATTTTTCTTAGCATCTTCAATGGCTTCAGGAACATATTCCAAACCCACAACCTTGCGGCACCTGTTTGCCAGAAACAGGGCAATGGTACCTGTGCCTGTATAGAGGTCGTAAACAATTTCATTGCCTTTCAGACCGGCAAAATCACGGGTAACACTATAAAGGCGATGCGCCTGTCCGGTATTGGTCTGAAAAAATGATTTGGGTGAAATGCTGAAAACCAGGTCTTCCATTTTTTCGAGCAGGTGGTCGTTCCCTTTAAAAAGGCAAACCGGAAGATCGGTAATGGTGTCATTGGCCTTTGAATTGATCACATACATCAGCGCGGTGATTTGCTGATATTGCGAAGCCACAGCCTCCAGAAGTGGCACAATCACTTCCTGGTCGTTCCTGAAAAATGAAAAAATCACCATCCATTCACCGTCCAGGTTATTGCGCACAATCATGTTCCTCAGCATTCCTTCCTGGCGGATCAGATCGAAGAATTCCAGGTTGTGCTCAAATGCATAGCTTCTGACAAAGTTCCTGATGTGATTTGAAAGTTCCGGCTGCAGGTAACATTCCGATATATCCAGCACCTTATCAAATTTACCCGGCACATGAAAACCAAGCCCCCTTCTTTCAAGATTCTGATCATCCGACTTGATTTCATCCGGAGTAAGCCACCTGTTCGCTGAAAATGTGAACTCAAGCTTATTCCGGTAGAAACGTTGCTTTTCAGATGGCAGTATGGGAAACACCTCATCAGCCATAACCTTGCCAATGCGTTCAAAAGCATCGGTAACCTGGCGGTGTTTGAATTTTAGCTGTTCCGAATAGGGCAAATGTTGCCACTTACAGCCGCCACATTGTCCGAAATGTCTGCAAAACGGCTCGCTCCGATTTTGAGAATACTGATGAAAATGAACCGGATAACCTTCCATAAAACGCTTTCTTTTGCGGACAACCT
>CAZLLD010000053.1:0-24807 GCA_964560225.1 uncultured Bacteroidales bacterium | reverse complement strand
GATTTGCGCTCGGTGCCGTGTTGGCTGCCGAGTTTATTAAAGATAAGAAGGGCGTTTACTCAATGGAGGACATGCTGAAACTCTGTTAATAAAACATAAAAACACCCTATTTTATTCCTTTCCTGCAACCAGTTGTCCTACTTCACCCAAAAAAATATTACATTTATCGTCAAAACATTACAAAATGAAAGCAGATCGCAAAGACTGGATATGGTTTGGCATTGTTTCCCTGATCTACATCCTTTGGGTTATTTGGTTGCGTAACTATTGGTTTCTCCTGGGCCTGGGGGTTATTTTTGATATGTATATCACCAGGAAGGTCAACTGGACTTTCTGGAAAAAGCGTAACGGTCCGAACAGCAAACTGGTGGAGTGGATCGATGCACTTATTTTTGCCGTAATTGCTGTTACCATCATCAACATCTTTTTGTTTCAGAATTACAAAATTCCGACCGGATCAATGGAGAATACACTGATGATTGGAGATCACCTCTATGTCAGCAAGGTGGCCTATGGTCCCAGGATACCCAATACACCTCTGGCTTTTCCCTTTACACAACATACAATGCCTGTTACCGGGGGCAAATCATACCTGGAATGGATTAAAATTCCCTATAAGAGACTTGCCGGTTTTGGCAAGGTAAAGCGCGACGACGCAGTTGTATTCAATTTCCCGGCCGGCGATACGGTAGTGCTGGCACATCAGAATTTAAGTTACTATTCCATTGTGCGTGACTCTGCTTATATGATGCAGGCAAGGGATCTGTTCCTGAAACGGCCTTTGAAGAGCAGCGAAGAATATTACAGGCTTGGCCGGCTGGCAGTATGGAGAAGCTTTGATGTTGCGATCAGACCGGTTGACAAACGCGACAATTATATCAAACGCTGTGTAGCTATCCCTGGTGATACACTACAGATCATAAATAAAAGAGTGTATACAAATGGTGTTCAACAAGAGGATTATCCGGGTATCAAGCACAGCTATTACATTTACCTGAAAGAAGGTCAGAATATATCGGACAAGGTATTTGACCGCATGGAAATTTATGATGTATACAGGTATGCCAATATCATTCAGGTGTTCCTTACCCAGGAAGAGCTTGAAAAAATAAGGGAATTCAAGAGTATTCAGCAAATCATCGCCAACGATTATTTCGACGAATATTCTCCGGATTACTTCCCGAATGATACCAGTTACAGGTGGACCATTAACAATTTCGGTCCGTTGTATGTTCCGCAAAAGGGAGCTACCATTAAAATAAACATGAAGAATCTCTGCCTTTATGAACGAATCATCGGTTATTACGAGAAAAACAACCTGATGGTTAAAGATGGTCAGATTTATATTAATGGTATCGCAACGGATGAGTATACCTTTAAAATGGATTATTACTGGATGATGGGTGACAACCGTCACAGCAGTCTTGATTCCAGATTCTGGGGCTTTGTTCCCGAAGATCATATCATTGGCAAGCCCAAACTCATTTGGTTGTCAATCGACAAGAACAAGAAATTCCTGAGTAGGATCAGGTGGGAGCGGATGTTGAAGGTGGTGTAATTAGATCCAAGAACCAAGAACCAAGATCTAAGATCCAAGACAGGAGCGTTGTCATACAGAGCCTGTCGAAGTATGACGAGTAACAGTAGCAGTGGGGAAGTATCCGTCATTGCGAGAGGAACGCAGTGGAGCGCGGCAATCTGATGAAGGGATTGCCTGCCTATCGGCCGACAGGCCTCGCAATGACATGACGCAGTATCAGCCAATGTGCAACTTCTATTGAAAGCAAAAAAAACCTGGCCAAAAGCCAGGTTTTAATATTTTAGATCTGCGCGATCTGCTTAATCAGCGTAAACCTGCCTGCCGGCAGGCAGGTCTGCGAGAAATTTTTACTCACCCACAATTTCAAAGGGAATTTCAACATGCACTTCCTTATGAAGTCTTACTTTGGCGTGGTAAGTACCCACTTCCTTAATCAAATCTTCCTTGAAGGTGATGTTTTTGCGGTCGATATCAAATCCTTTTTCCTGAAGCGCTTCAGCAATCTGGATGGCATTAACCGAGCCGAATATCTTGCCTTTCGTACTGGTTTTTGCGCCTATTGACAGTGTGACATCTTTCAGTTTTTCAGCAATTTTCTGTGCTTCTTCTTTAATCTTCTCTTCCTTGTGAGCTCTCTGTTTCAGAATTTCATTGTGAGATTTCAGGGTAGATCCGGTTGCTAAAACGGCAAATCCTTTAGGTATGAGAAAATTCATCGCATAACCGTTTCGTACGGTTACGATATCATCTTTGTATCCGAGATTCGGAACATCTTGTTTCAAAATAATTTCCATGATCAATCGGGTTTTACTATTTCAACAAATCGGTTACATAAGGCAGTAAAGCAAGATGCCGTGCTCTTTTAACAGCATTCGACACTTTGCGCTGATACTTCAGTGAAGTACCGGTGACACGGCGGGGAAGAATTTTTCCCTGCTCATTCAGAAACTTTTTAAGAAACTCAGGATCTTTATAGTCAACAAACTTGATCTTGTTCTTCTTAAAACGACAATACTTTTTCTTCTTTACCTCAACAGCCGGTGGTGTAAGGTATCTGATTTCCGATTGACTGGTTTGTGTTACTATTGCCATGGCTTATTCCTCCGTTACTTTTACAGCTGTTTCTTTCTTGTTCTTTCTCTTTTCAGCATACTCAATAGAGTATTTGTCCAACCTGGTTGTCAGAAAACGGATGATTCTTTCATCACGTTTGTACTCAATTTCCAGGGTTTTAATCAGTTCTCCAGGTGCTTTGAATTCGAACAGATTATAAAAGCCGGTTGATTTTTTCTGAATGGGGTAGGCCAGTTTACGCAAGCCCCAATTCTCCTCGTTGATGATCTCACCACCTTTGCTGGTGATCACACCACGGAATTTATCAACCGCTTCCTTCATCTGGGCCTCAGACAAAACGGGAGTTACAATGAAAACGGTTTCGTATTGGTTCGACATAATAAAATAATTAAAAGGTTATTTTAAACAGGTCGCAAAGATATTACTTTTTTATTTAATACCAAAGATGATGGTATTTTATTAAGAATCAAGAACCAAGACCAGAAGACCATCAGACCATCAGACCATCAGACTAGAAGACTAGCAGACCAGCAGACCTATGTATTTCCTTTTCAAACTGCAACCTCTTCCCCTAATTCCGGGATGGAGATATTCTGATAACCCTGTTCCAGCAGTTTGTCACGGAAGAATTCCTGGGCATCAAGATCTCCATGCACGAGAGCCAGGTGTTTTACCTTGCTGATATCCTGGCACGAGAGAAATTCGATCAGCTCTCCGTAGTCGGCATGACCGCTGTATGAATCGAGTTTTTCTATATCGGCATTCACTTTATGAACAGTTCCAAATATGGATACTTCTTTGGCCCCGTTCAGCAGTCGCGCACCAAGGGTTGTGGGAGCGCAGTACCCAACAGCAAGTACGGTATTCCTCGAGTTCGAAAGGTTATTGGCCAGGTGATGTTTTACACGCCCGGCTTCCATCATGCCTGACGAAGAGATGATGATACAGGGATCTTCAAGGTCATTCAGCTTTTTCGAGTCCTCAACTTCTTTAATAAAGTGCAGGTTGTTAAAACCAAATGGGTCCGGATCGGTTTCCATTATTTTCTGCACCGTGCTGTTGAAACTGTTTTTATGCAGCCTGAAAATATTGGTGGCGTTAACTGAAAGAGGACTGTCAACATACACTTCGATACGCGGCAGCTTACCACTGTTGTAAAAATTATTGAGAGAGAGGATCACTTCCTGGGTACGGCCAACACTGAAGGAGGGAATAATCAGTTTGCCTCTTTTTTCAACACAGGTTCGCTGAATAACCTTCAGTAGTTTGTCTTCTGCTACTACTTCGCTCTCATGCAAACGATCACCATAGGTTGATTCGCAGAGAATGATATCTGCCTGCGGGAAAGGCTGTGGCGATCTCAATATGCGGTTTTTCGGACGCCCGACATCTCCGGTGAATGCAATATGGGTGATCTTTTCACCTTCCTTGATCCTCAGATTGACAACCGCGCTCCCGAGTAAATGACCGGTATCGGTAAAAGTAACCTTAACGCCTTTTGTTACCCTGTATTCTGTATTGTAGGCAATACCTACAAAATATTGCATGGATTGTTCGGCGTCGGCTATATCATAAATTGGCTCAACCGGAGGAAGGCCTTTACGGGCTCTTTTTTTGTTGAACCATTCGGTATCATGCTCCTGTATCTTCCCGCAATCAGCCAGCATGATGGAACACAAATCGCGTGTTGCATGGGTGGTGATAATCTTTCCTTCGAATCCCAGTTTGGTAATATATGGTATGAGTCCTGAATGATCAATGTGTGCATGACTTAAAATAAGATAGTCAATATCCCTGGGACTGAACCCGAGATTCCGGTTCAGTGCGTCGGTTTCCATTCCCTTACCCTGATACATGCCGCAATCCAACAGTATCTTCTTGCCATTTTCGAGTGTGATCAGGTGTTTGCTGCCTGTGACTTCGCGTGCAGCTCCTAAAAATTGAATCTTCATAATAATGGTATTTCCTTTCCTACAAACATAATTAAAATATTGGCATTTTTTTTGAAAAAACTTAGCGTATAATTTACGCTAAGTTTGGAAATCAATTTCTTTCTTTGTAATTTGGCCCTGATAATTACGGTGAATGGTCAATTTAAATCCGCATGTTTCTGTAGACTGTGTAATTTTCGGATTCCATGGGGGAAAGCTTAAAGTGCTTCTGATAGAAAGAGAAGAGGTACCTAGAAGTTTCCTGAAGGGGCATAAACTGAAATTACCCGGGAACCTGATCACACAATCAGAGGACCTTGACGTTTCTGCAATCCGTACGCTAAAAGAGCTCACCGGCCTTGACAACATATTTCTGAATCAGTTCGGAGTATTCAGTTCACCGGGAAGGTTGTCCCCTCCCGAAGATTTGGCATGGCTGCGCAGAACAAGCGGTTTGATGGTTGATCGCGTAGTAACTATTGCCTATTATTCTTTGATTAAGATTTCAGAGAGCAACATCACCGAAAGAACGTTATGGCACCCGGTAGATGATTTGCCAGAGCTGATTTTTGATCACAACAGAATCATCAGAAGGGCTCTTGAAGCTCTGCGCCAGGAGATCAGGAGTGAACCGCTTTGTTTTGAGCTACTTCCTAAGAAATTTACCATCCGTCAGATGCAAAACCTTTATGAGGAGATTCTTGGTGAGTCCATGGACAACCGGAACTTCAGAAAAAAAGTAAAACCACTGGAATTTATCATTCCATTGGCTGAAAAAGAAAGGGAAGTGAATCACAAACCCGCGCAATTATTTAAATTTGACAAGAAGATATATGAAAAGCACCGGAAGGTGTTAAGCGGATTTAATCTATAATAATTCTATCGAATAACTAATTAATAACTATTGAATATGTATTTACTAGGTTACGACATCGGAAGCTCCTCGGTTAAAGCCAGTCTGGTCAGGATTGACACTGGTGCCAATGTAGCAAGTTCGTTTTACCCGAAGCAGGAAATGACAATTAAAGCTGCCAAACCAGGTTGGGCTGAACAGGAGCCTGAATCGTGGTGGGATAATCTGAAGCTGGCTACCCGTGAGGTTATGAGTATGTCAGGTGCCAGGGGTTCCGATATCAAAGCCATTGGTATCTCTTACCAGATGCATGGCCTTGTTTGTATTGACAAGAACCACAAAGTACTCCGTCCGTCGATCATCTGGTGTGACAGCAGGGCTGTGGAAATAGGGGCAAATGCCTTCAGGGAAATTGGTGGTGATCGCTGTCTTGGCCATTTATTGAATTCCCCCGGTAATTTTACGGCATCCAAGCTAAAATGGGTAAAAGAAAATGAGCCGGAGCTTTTTAGCAAGATCTTCAAGATCATGCTTCCGGGAGATTTCATAGCCATGAAACTAACCGGCGAAGTATGTTCCACTATTTCGGGATTATCTGAAGGCGTTTTATGGGATTTTAAGGAAAACACCGCGGCTAAATTCCTGCTTGATCACTATGGCTTTTCCCCGGAGCTGCTGCCTGATCTGAAACCAACTTTCTCAGAACAGGGCAGGGTGAACAAATCGGCCGCCGAAGAACTTGGTCTGGCTGAAGGCATCCCGGTTGCATACAGGGCTGGCGACCAACCCAACAATGCCTTTTCATTAAATGTACTGGAACCCGGTGAAATTGCTGCAACAGCGGGCACTTCCGGAGTGGTATATGGTGTTTCCGATGAGGTGCGCTATGATCCCCAGTCACGTGTGAATACATTTGCACATGTGAATTACACCAAAGAGAAAACCAGGCTTGGTGTTTTGCTCTGTGTGAACGGAACCGGAATCCTGAATTCATGGCTTAAAAAGAATTCAGGCTTCGCTGAGGCAGGATACGCTGCCATGAATGATGCTGCGGCAAAAGTTGCGGTGGGGTCTGACGGACTGGTTATTCTGCCTTTTGGTAACGGTGCAGAACGTATGCTTGGCAACAAAGATATGGGCTGTCAGATCAGCAACCTTGATTTCAACAGGCACAACAACAGCCATATGGCACGCGCTGCCCAGGAAGGAATTGTTTTCGCGCTGCATTATGGCATGGAAATAATGAAACAAACCGGTATTAAACCTTCTGTAATCAGGGCCGGTCATGCCAATATGTTCCTGAGCCCAGTATTTCGTGAAACCATTGCCGGAATTACAGGTGCTACCATTGAGCTGTATAATACCGACGGAGCACAGGGTGCTGCCAAAGGTGCCGGCGTGGGTGCTAAGTTTTATGCATCTTTCAAAGAAGCGTTCGCAGGACTTAAAAAGATTGAAACCGTGGAACCCAACAAAGCAAAGGCAAATCAATATCGCGATGCTTTTGAAAACTGGAACAACACACTTAAAATGGCTTTAAATAAATAAAAAGTAAATATTTCAAAGTAAAATCACACTAAAACAACAAATTAGCAAATACTATGAAAGTAACAATCGGAAAAAAAGAGTATTTCCCGGGTATCGGGAAGATAAAGTTTGAGGGTCATGATTCAAAAAATCCTCTTGCTTTCAGGTGCTACGATGAGAATCGTAAGGTTGGAAAGAAGACCATGAAAGACCACTTTAAATTTGCTGTGGCATACTGGCATTCATTCTGTGGTACAGGTAGCGATCAATTCGGATCAGCAACCCGTCCTATGCCCTGGAATGACAGCTCGGATCCGATGCAAAAGTCCAAGGATAAGATGGACGCAGCATTTGAATTCATCACCAAAATGGGCATTCCCTATTACTGCTTCCATGATGTTGATCTTGTTGATGAAGGTAATCTGTTTAAGGATTATGAGAAACGTTTGAAAACCATTGTGGACTATGCTGCAAAAAAGCAGAAGGAATCAGGCGTTAAACTGCTTTGGGGCACAGCCAATGTATTCTCAAATCCGAGGTATATGAACGGTGCTTCCACCAATCCGAATTTTGATGTAGTTACCTGTGCTGCTTTACAGGTTAAGAATGCATTGGATGCAACTATTGCCCTTGGTGGTGAGAATTATGTATTCTGGGGCGGTCGCGAAGGTTACATGAGCCTTTTGAATACCAACATGAAACGCGAACAGGAGCATCTGGCCAAATTCCTCCATGCAGCTAAGGATTATGCACGCAAGAATGGTTTCAAGGGTACCTTCTTCATTGAACCCAAGCCCATGGAGCCTACCAAACACCAGTATGATTTTGATTCTGCAACTGTAGTGGGTTTCCTGCGCCAATTCGGTTTGGACAAGGATTTCAAATTGAATATAGAAGTCAACCATGCCACTTTGGCCGGTCATACATTCCAGCATGATCTGCAGGTAGCCGCTGACGCCGGAATGCTTGGCAGCATTGATGCCAACCGTGGCGACTATTTTAATGGCTGGGATACTGACCAGTTCCCCATTGACCTTTATGAACTCGTTGAAGCTATGCTGGTAATTCTCGAGGCAGGCGGTTTCCAGGGCGGTGGAACAAACTTTGACGCCAAGATCCGCAGAAATTCAACCGATCTTGAAGATCTCTTTATTGCACATATTTCAGCGATGGATGCTTTTGCACGTGCTCTTACTATTGCTCAGGACATCTTAGACAAATCTCCTTACCTGAAAATGAGGAAAGATCGCTATGCTTCATTTGATAAAGGTGACGGTAAAGCATTCGAACAGGGCAAACTCAAACTTGAGGATCTTGCAAAACTGGCTTTGAAGAATGGTGAACCCAAAGTTATCAGTGGCAAACAGGAACTGTATGAGGCCATTATAAACATGTACATTTAAGTTGCATCATGAAAGGTCGCAATATCTTTTACATTTACGGTATTACCCTTGTTGCAACCATCGGTGGATTGCTATTTGGCTACGATACTGCTGTAATATCGGGCGCTGAAAAATCATTGCAGGCATACCTGATCAATAACCTGGGACTCAACTCCTGGGTGCACGGTGCAACCACATCGAGCGCATTGATAGGTTGCATTATCGGAGGTATCATCTCGGGTATCTTTTCCTCAAAATTTGGCCGGAAAAGATCGCTGATTATTGCAGCAGTATTGTTTTTTCTGTCAGCACTCGGCTCAAGTTTCCCTGAATTTCTTTTCTTCACCAAGGGTGAACCTACGATGGGGGTGCTGTATATGTTCAACTTTTACCGCATCATTGGCGGCATAGGAGTTGGACTTGCCTCTGCAATTTGTCCTATGTACATTGGCGAAATAGCCCCGGCTGACATCCGGGGGAAACTGGTTTCATGGAACCAGTTTGCCATAATCTTCGGCATGCTGGTGGTGTACTTCGTTAACTGGGGTATTGCCCGAGGCCAGTCGCTCGAATGGATTGATAGCATTGGCTGGAGACACATGTTTCTTTCAGAAGCCATACCGGCAGGTTTGTTTGGTTTGCTGCTTTTCCTGGTGCCTGAATCGCCGCGTTATATGGCGCTGCAAGGTCATAAGGACAAAGCATTACAGATTCTGACCAAAATTAACGGCACTGAAATAGCAAAGGGTATTTTCAATGATATCGAAGAAACCGTTGAAAAATCATCAGCCAAATTATGGGCTTATGGCAAGGTTGTGATCATCATCGGAATATTGCTTTCTGTTTTCCAGCAATTTGTTGGCATCAATGTGGCCTTGTATTATGCACCCCGGATATTTGAAAGCATGGGTGCTGCCAAAGATGCATCCATGATGCAAACCGTAGTGATGGGATTGATCAATGTTCTTTTCACCGTGTTGGCGATTTCTACCGTTGACCGTTGGGGCAGAAAACCATTGCTTATGGTTGGCTCTATTGGTATGGCAATTGGTATGTTTGCCATTGGCGGACTTGCATTTTTCAATGTCATTGGTATAAGTACCCTCGTTTTCATTATTGTTTACACAGCGTCATTCATGATGTCGTGGGGACCTATTTGCTGGGTGCTGATTTCTGAAATTTTCCCGAATAAAATCAGAGGACGTGCTGTTGCTATTGCTGTAGCAGCACAATGGACGGCCAATTATCTGATCTCCTCTACTTATCCGGCAATGATGGAATTAAGCAGCGCAGCAACATATTGGTTCTATGGCGTAATGAGTGTGTTATCATTCTTATTTGTCTGGAGAATGGTTCCTGAAACAAAGGGAAAAACGCTCGAACAGATTGAAAAAATCTGGAAGAAATAGAAAGTTTAGCTGGTGTAAACCATACTACTTTGCTATCAAAAACCTGGCAGAAACTTCTGCCAGGTTTTTTTATGGGCCCTCAATTAAGAGCCCATTAACCCGCACTATAGAAACCTGAAACTTATTTTTTATTTTTTTAATGCTTCATTTACCGAAGCGCTGAATATATTGTATGACCAGGTTGCTCCACTGATGGCATCTACTTTTGACATATCCTGGTGTTTGATCAGGCTGTCGGGGTATGATTGTATGCCTTTCCAATCGTTCCGGCATTGCTGCACATACAAATCATTGCCTGAAAAATACTTTTCATAGGTCCCGTCGAAATTAACATGTTTGGCAGAGTCGCGCACACAGAAGTCGACTTTAACAATCCTGCCTTTATCAATGACCAGCCGGGCATGTCCATAATAAGGCTCATCGATGTAAATTGATCTTGAAGTACCCTTGTATTCACCGTCTTTTTTGGGATTGTCGGCTCTGAAAGCCATCAGCAACAGAAATATTAATGGAATAAACTTCATTATTTCAAATTTTGGGCATTAAGTTAGCAATAAGAGTTTTGTAAGTAGATACCTGTGGATCGAAAAACCCTATAACTGTGATGTTATTTTCCAAGTATGCATGAGCGGGCTTTATTATCCTTTTTCAGTGGCCCTTTTTTTATTATTTTTGGATATACTAAATAGTCTTCACCCGATATCTGATGAATATTGCTGAAAATTTAGCCTCATTGCGGCAAGAATTGCCAGCCCATGTCAGGCTGATTGCGGTTTCTAAAACCAAATCGACTGATCTGATCCGGGTTGCTTATGATGCCGGCCAGAGAGATTTCGGCGAGAACAAGGTGCAGGAATTGCTCGGGAAGCACTCTCTTCTTCCCGGCGACATCCGGTGGCACATGATCGGGCATTTGCAGTCGAATAAGGTAAAAAACATTGCCCCGTTCGTACATCTGATCCACTCGGTTGACAGCCTGAAATTACTCACGGAAATAAACAGGGAAGCAGCAAAAGCAGGCAGGGTGATCAACTGTCTTTTGCAGATTCGCATTGCAAAAGAAGAAACCAAGTATGGAATGACCTATGCCCACGCACTGGATATATTGAACTCCACTGAATATAAAACCTTTAAAAATGTGCGGTTATGTGGGTTGATGGGAATGGCTACCTTTACTGAAGATATTGCACAGGTAACTTCGGAATTTAAACAACTGGCCGGTTATTTCAGGGAGATCAGGCAGCAGTATTTCAGCACCGATGCCTCGTTTATGGAGATTTCAATGGGCATGTCGGGCGACTATCAGATTGCAGTTGATGCAGGATCAACCATGGTCAGAATTGGCAGCTTGATTTTTGGAGAAAGAAACTATAATAAATAAAACGGCATATGATCAGCTTAGCGACAAACTATATGGGACTGAAGCTTAACAGTCCGCTCATGGTCAGCAGTTCGGGACTGACAAATTCGGTTGATAAAATAAAGAGATTTGAAGAGATGGGGGCGGGTGCTGTGGTGCTCAAATCGCTCTTTGAGGAACAGATTCAGTACGAAGCGGGGGCCCTGGTAGAAAACGGCGTGTCACCTGAAGCACATGATTACATAACGGCATATTCCAAGAATAATGCGCTTGAAGAGCATCTCAGGCTGATAGAGGAGGCCAAAAAGGCAGTTAAGATTCCGGTTATTGCCAGCATCAACTGCATGTCGGCCAGCGAATGGATCTCCTTCGCAAAGGATATTGAGAACGCAGGTGCTGATGCCCTGGAACTCAATGTGTTTTTCATGGCCCTGGATGCAGAGAAGTCAGCAGACAAATACGAAAAGCTCTACCACGACCTGGTTGTGAAAATCAGTGATGTCACTGAACTGCCCATATCAGTTAAACTGGGATACCATTTTACAAATCTGACGGGCATCGTTAACAACCTTTATGTCAGAGGTGCCCGGGGTGTTGTTTTGTTCAACCGTTTTTATGAGCCCGATATTGATATCGAAAATATGAAGATTACCAGTTCGGGAGTGTTCAGTACTCCCGAAGACATCCGCCAGTCATTGCGTTGGGTTGGAATCCTGTCAGACCGGGTGGAAAAAATTGACATCGCTGCCTCCACAGGCATTCACGATGGTAAGGCTGCCATTAAGCAACTTCTTGCCGGTGCCAAAGCAGTTCAGGTATGTTCTGTGCTTTATAAAAAAGGCGAAGAGCAGATAAGAGTAATGAATGAAGATATTGCAGCCTGGATGCAAAAAAAAGGTTATAAAACGATTGATGATTTTCGCGGTAAGCTAAATATCAGCAATATACCTGATCCTTCACAATATGAGCGCTCACAATTCATGAAGTACTTTTCCAGTTATCATTAATATTCATGAAAACATAGGACAGTTAATTCTGCCTGCTGATCGTGTCAGCCATTTTCTACTACCTTCTGCAATTCCCTGAATAACGGCATTTTCTCATCGCTAACCATGCATTCGGCATCCTTGAGAAATCGGATGCATTCCAGGATTTCCTGGTCTGATGCATTGGACAATGATTCTTCGATTACGGTAAATGATTCCAGTGCCGACATATAGTCACTCCGTATAAAGATGCCCGCAAAAATCTTTAGGTGCTGGCTGAAATTGAGTCCCGATTGCCAGCATGCAGCTACCAGAGCCGGAAGATAATCTCCAAAGTCGTTCGTGTTTAACGATTCCGCAATAACAGGTGCCGCCTCCGGCGATTTTATTTCACTTAACAATTTCAATATTTCATTTCTTACCTGCTGGTCGGTCTTTTTGTTAACCATGTTGAGCAGATCAGGTAACAGGGTAATCGATCCTGAATTGCGGATTTCATGAATAACGGGCAGTATGAGATGAGGATCGTTACTTCCAAGGGTTGCAATCCATTTCTTTTCAATTGTATTGTATTTTTCCATCACTTGTATTTGCTATGTTTTGTGGTTCCTGTTCAGAATCAATAAACTCAATCAGCAATATGTTTCTTGTATGGCTGGTTATCCTGTAGCGATTATCGATCCGGTGGTTCACCAGCCAGATAATCCGGCCTTGCGACTCCAAAACCCACACATGCTGCTTGTCAGGTAAAGGTACTTTACAGTTGATCAGGTAGTCGCTCACTTTCTTGGTTCCTTTCATACCCAGCGGCTGAAAGCTGTCGCCCGGCCTCCATCTGCGCAATGTCAGGGGGAATTCCACTTTGTCTGCATCAAGGGCAGCAAAAACAGATTCAACAGGAATTTCGAAATGCTGATTTGTCAGATTACTAAAGATCAGTTGCAACGGACTGTTGATACTTGCAGTACCTGATTCAATCAATATCTCTGTGTGATCGGGGATAATGTTGCCGGTAATGATAAGTTGCGACCTGTCCCGGGTAATGGTGTGAGTTCGGGTAATGATTCGCTTTCCGGGTATTGCACCGAATGAATCAGCAATGGAACTGATGTTTCTCTGGTTGCAGCCGAAAGGCCTGAGCAACTCATACAGCAGTGTTTCAGTGGCCGGGTATTGCTTTAGCTTTTCCATGTTGATCAGCACCTTGCCGCGGATTTCAGAATATACCTCCTTTTTTATGATATCCATGAGATAGTCAACAAGCTGCTCTGTCTGACTGAGCCTGTCAATGGTGTCAATGGCATTGGGGAGAAATGACGGATTGATAATTACAAATTCAGGAATGATTTCATGCCTGATCCGGTTGCGGATGTATTTGGTTTGTGCATTGGATGAGTCTTCGCGCCAGGCAAGATGTTCAACTTCGGCATAGTGCTCAATGTCCCTTCGTGAGGCAAAGAGTATGGGCCGGATTAAATTATCAACCCGGGGATTAATTCCGGTCAGTCCCCTGATCCCGGTTCCCCGGGCAAAGTTGATCAGCACTGTTTCAACAACATCATTCTGGTTGTGGGCAATTGCGATAAAGTCAAAGCTGTGCTTTTCTGCGATCTCACGAAACCAACTGTACCTCAATTCGCGTGCGGCCATCTGAACCGATAACCCGTGTTCGCCGGCATATGCAAGGGTGTTGAACCGAACCAGGTGAAAAAACTTACCTGTTTTCCGGGCCAGGTCTTCCACAAAAAACTGGTCTGCTTCGGATTCTTCTTCACGCAACCCGAAATTGCAGTGAGCGATACCGAAATCAATACCGGCCTGATGGAAAAGATGTGTCATAACCACTGAATCAATTCCTCCGCTGACGGTAAGCAGAAATCTGTTATTCAGAGAACAACCGCAATGCTCAACCAGATATTTCTTAAATTCTTCCAGCATAATTCACCGGGCTTGCCAATCAAGGAAAGTTATTTATTTTATCGGAAAAAAAAAATGACCCGGCATATAAACATGCCAGGTCAATTAAAACAAGAACCTGCGCTTTAGTTGTGCGTTATCACATCAAGAATATAGGGCATAAAAACAAGTAAACCGGCGATTACCGCTGTGATAACCGATACCAGCACCGCACAGGCTGATATGTCTTTGACCAGGCCCGCCACCTCATTTCTTTCAGGTGAAACCTTGTCGGTTAGTTTTTCAATGGCGGTATTCATGATTTCAGCTGACAGAACAAATCCGATGCAAAGAATCACCACAAGCCAGTCGAAACGACTTATTTTTAAAATTATCCCCAGCAGTAATACAGCCAGGGTTACCGAAAGGTGTATCCACATATTGTGTTCGGCTTTGAGCACATGCTTCATTCCTTTGAATGCGAAGGTAAAACTCTTAAATCGTGCCTGTATACTGAAGTTTCTGGATTCCTGTGCCATGATCTATTCGCTTTCTGCAAAAATAGCAATTTCCTTCCGGATGGTGTCAGCTGTTCTCCTGATTGGCTTTTTCAGGTGAATACCAGTCGATTTTACGTGAAAAATACATCACGATGCCCAGTATAATTACCAGACCTATGTTGCCGAACAGAAGCGAGTAATCCATTAATTGCAAAATCACAAACAGAAACACATACAAGGCAACAAGGGTACCTGCCACTGTGAGTGTCACCTGCCGTTTCCTGTAGAGTGAATTTGCAAACAGGGCAATCATGGCGATGATAATCACACTGGCAGCAACATAGGCCAGGGTGAAACTGATATGCTCAGCCAGGGCTGTCAGCAGTGAGTAGAAAATACAAAGTGCTATGCCCGTAAGCAGGTAATTGATGAAGTGAATTTTTGTTTTGGTGATCATTTCGGCAAAAAAGAAAACAAGGAAGGTTAAGGCAATAAAAAGGATCGCGTATTTAATAGAGCGCTCCGATTTCCGGTAGGTATCCACAGGAGTAAGCAATTCTACGCCAAAAGACGATTCGGAAACCGAGTATTGATCATCGATCCATTGCTGCGGGTAATTCCTGTTCAATTGCAGCACGTTCCAGTCTGCCTGGAATCCCTTTTCATCAACCTTTCTGTTGTCGGGTAAAAAGGCTCCGCTAAAACTGGGCGATGTCCATGTTGAAGACAAGTGAACATTGGTTTCCTTTCCGACCGGAGTGAAGTTCAGGGACAGGCTTCCATTCAGATCGAGGTCAAACGAAAAGGTATGTGGTTTATTCCCGTCAAGCCTGATGTTGGCATGGACTCCCGAAGAAGCAATATGCGTGTTGGGCAGTCCCGGAATTACAGGCAAAGCTGTGTCACCCCATTGAACCGAAATGTCTTTGTTGATTCCCCTCATATCGGGAATACCTATTTCAAGCATTACCGGAAGATTTTCAATGGCTGTAACCGGAATATTCAGCCCTGAGGCATCAACCGGGGCAAAGCTGCCTGAAATGTGCAGTTTTGTAATGTACGTGACCACTTTATAGATGCCTCTGTAACGAACTTCCGGTTCCACCTTGCCCTCGACCTCAAGCTTTTCCGGAAGAAAATGGGCATACCTGGTTTCGTTTATGTAGGAGTCCTTGCCCGTTTTGACTGTTACCTCATAGGGCATCGTTATTACAGGTCCTGTAATAGTTTGCGCATTGCCCCACACCGAGGTGACCTCGTATACGGTTTCACTGCGCCTTTGTTCGCGTTCTCTGATCAGCTCAAGTATCAGGTTTGCCGGGATAAGCAGCACCAGGATAAGGAACCCGATAAGTCCGAGTTTGAATCCTGGTGAATTGATGAATCCATTGATTGTTTTTGTTGTTGTTTCCATTTATTTATAGTTTAAAAGTACTTTGCATATCAAAGTGAAAAGCGATGAATTTCTACTTCAGAGCTGTAATTTCGGATCGGTTAAAATTTTATCGTACACATGTTGATTTGACTGATGTTTCTTTAGGTCATTGTATTTTAGGTCCCTTCATCATTGCGAGCGAGGTACGAGCGTGGCAATCTTATGTTTATGAGATTGCCTGCCTGCCGGCAAGGCAGGCTTCGCTTCGCTCGCAATGACACTCTCTATTTAAGTCATTTACTAAAAAACATCAGGGTTCTATTTATTTTTACTGCTTTTTACCAGGCGAGCCAGGTAATCCAGGTGTTCATTGAATGACTTTCTTCCGTAACCGGTAATCAGGTAACTGGTGTTGGGTTTACGTCCGATGAATTGCTTTCTGACTTCCACCATATCGGCTTTTTCAAGGGCCGTAAGGTGACTGGCCAGGTTGCCATCAGTAACATCCAGCAATTCCTTGAGTGTGTTGAAATCCACCTGGTCGTTCACCGCCAGTACCGACATAATACCAAGCCTGACCCGGCTTTCGAATTGCCTGTTTAGTTTATGGATAATCTCTTTCAATGCTTTTGTTTGTTGCTGTTATGCATGTGGTGTCGCAATGAATACAAAAGTTGTAGCTAGCCGGTTTCAATTTGAATCTTCTTTCCCGGTGGCTTCATACCGGTAATACATCATCAGCCCGTAAAAAATGTGCAGTACACCGAACCCTACAGCCCAGAAGATAAGCCCGTACCCTACAAGCCATGAGGCCATGAGGCCCAACAGGATCTCTGAAATCCCCAATACCCGGATTTCATGAAAGGTATACTTGCTGGTGTTTAACAGGGCAAGCCCGTAAAAAATTAGTGTGGCGGGGGCTATAAGAAATATAAGCCGGTGGTAAACCAATATCAGGCAAAAAATGCCCCCCGTTGCCAGAGGTATCATCAGGTTGATCAGCATCCGGCGGGCAACAGCATCCCATACCTTCAGGCCTTTCCGGCGAGCCTTGCGCGTAGTAAAGTAGATTCCTGCAGCCAGGGCGGCTGTCAGTACAAGCAGGGCATCCAGAAAAATAAAAAGCCACGACTGGCTGAATCTCTTATAGGCCATCTCAGCGAAGTACCGGTTGATATCGAAGTAGCGCTGATCAAAATCGAGATAAAAAAAGGCAATACCGGCCCCGATCAGTGCAATGATCCCTGCGGAAACGCCTGATAATCCGCTCAGTGAAATAAAACGAGATGACCTTTCCATCAGGTTGCGAATCTCGTTAAGTTGTTGAATGGGCTCCTGGTTATTTTCCATATAAAAGTACTTTGAGATACAAAGTAAATGAATTATTTTTTTGCAGCCAAAAATTCTAAATAAAAAATGAGTCCAAAATTTCAGATTATGAAAGCGTCACGAGCAAGGGTGGAGCTGGGCGTAGTTTTCTTAACGCCGGGCGCGGTTAACCTGAGGTCATATCAAATCCCCAACTTTGCTCTGGGTAATTTTTGTCAAATCCTTCGGATTGATTTTAAACTGCAAACCTCTTACTCCGGTACTGACGTAAATAGAATCGAACAACTCACAGGTTTCATCAATATAAGTGGGATACTGTTTTTTCATTCCTATTGGAGAACAACCACCTCTTATATAGCCGGTTGTTTCCAGGACATCTTTCATGGGAATCATCGCAGCACTTTTGTTGCCGGAAATTTTACACACTTTTTTCAAATCAAGCTCTTCACCGCCTGGAATGATGCAAACAAGAATACCTGTCCGGTCACCTTTTAAGACCAGCGTTTTGAACACCTGGTCGATATCCTGACCAAGTTTTGCAGCAACAGCTCCGGCACTCAGGTCGGATTCATCCACTTCGTAGGCGATCAATTCGTAGGTAATCCCCCTGGAATCAAGAATGCGTGCGGCATTTGTTTTTGAGGTATCGGCCATATTTTCAGATCATTTCAAAAACGTACCAAAACCAGCCAGCCGGCTTTTATAATAGGCACTGTCAAGTGATTCGATACATACCTGCTTGCCCCGGCTCGGAGAATGTATGAACGAATTGTCGCCCAGGTAAATACCTACATGGCCTATCGGTTTTCCGCGGGTCTGAAAAAAAATCAGGTCGCCCGGCAAGGCCTGACGGGTTTTGATATGTTTGCTTTGTTTGTATTGTTCAGATGACGAATGGGGTAGGTCGATGCCGAATTTCGAATAAACAAACCTTACGTAACCCGAGCAATCAAACCCTTGCTCATCTGATCGTCCGTAACGGTAATTCACACCTATGTATTCCTTGGCTTTTGAGATAATCGATAACCGCAGAGTATCCACCGCAACAAACTGATTCCGGTTATCGGTGGCAGCGGTATCAACCCGGTCAGCATTCTTTTTTAGTTTTTCCGGCTGATCAGCGACTTTCTCATGATTCACTGCTGATGGTGGTGCATCATCGAATATTACCTCAAAGTCTTGTGCATGCAGTCCAATTGGGAATAAAACAATCAGTATGATGCGGTTTAATGATTTAAGGAACATGTTTTTCTAGTTTTCAAGATACACTGGTTTCTTCCTGTAAAGCTCGGTTCTCGCTTCACCGAACTGAAACTGCTTGATTAACAGCAATCGCTCTGACAGCCTGGTGTTTGCCATCAGCCGCACAGCAGGCCCATATACCCAGGCTTCATCCCAGAAGAAAGGCAAATGCAGGTAGGGTAATTTTGAAGTAAAGAAAACAACAATCACTGCAATAGTTAAAAGCAGGTGCTTCCTTTGTTCAATTTTACTCCAAATCAACGGCCTTTGCATTCCGGGTATTTATGATACAGAAAAGCAAACATAAAAAAATCATTCTATTCTAAAAAAACGGATTTGTCTTAAAAAAGGTAAAATTTTGAACGGAAATATGTCTTTTATTTGTTTTGTGGACCTGTTTTGTGAGGAATACTGAAACTTATTCTGAAAACAGTACCCATGTTTCTGTGATAGTTGATTTTTCCATCGATTTGCCTCGTGAGCAAATTGACCAGTTTGTGCCCCAGAGTTTTGGTTTTTTCAAGATGATAATTTTCCGGCAGACCTGATCCGTTATCGGAAACCTCCAGAATGTATTGGTAATCAGATGTTTTCAAAACTGATACATCAATCCTTCCTTCGTTAGAATGCGTAAAAGCATATTTGAAGGCATTGGTAACAAGTTCGTTAGTTATTAACCCCAACGGTATGGCCGTTTCAATATCAAATTCAAGATTTTCAGCGTTCACATTGCACCTGATGTTTTTTCCCTGAATCATGTAGGTGCTTTGCAACGAATGAATCAGCTGGTTCAGGTATGCTGAAATATCAACACGCGAAAGCATGTTTGACTGGTATAACAACTGATGAATCAGCGCCATTGATTTTACCCGGTATTGACTTTCAACCAGTGCAGTCCTTGTTTCCGTATCATTCACCGTGTTTGACTGAAGATTTAACAAGCTGACGATCAGTTGCAGGTTGTTTTTAACACGATGGTGAATCTCCCTTAGTAAGGTTTCTTTTTCCTTCAGATTTTGATTCTCTCTTTCACGCATCTGGTTCACCAAAAAGCTCATAATAAGTCCCATTACTGAAGAAAGTGAAATGTATATCAGGTGAGAGTAAAAGCCTTTTGCAGAAAAAACCGGATGATAGCTAAGAATGATGAAGTGCGCGCTGACGGTGATTGACAAAAGAATGGCGAACCGTATGGTTTTGATTTCGAAAAGCAGGGAGGCAATAAAAATGATCATTACAAAACCTGTGTAATTATCATTCTCATATCCGTCACTGATTAAGCATTGTATGGTTATGATCAGGCATGCGGGTATGAATATCAGAAAATCAAATATCGAAATATGCTTGTCCGGAGTGTGCTTAAGAGCAACCAGCAAAATTATGCAATAACCGATAAAATAGCCCCTGATAAGCACCTTAAGGGTAATCTCAGGGTAAATATGAATATCATAAAAATGAAAGATGGAAAAACCAATTATTGTAAATAACAGTCCCAGGTTATAATACAATCTTTTTCTCCGCTCTCTGTCGTAACTGATTCTCATTATGGCTGTCCGCCCTTGTGATAATTTGGGCACGACTTGATTTTGTTTAAATAATTCATTGTCAACTAAATTATATAAACAAACCGAATTTTTCAACACGTAAATTATTTTGTTTGGCAAAAAATTTAAAAAAGGTTTTGCCGGAATGATAACCTGGCTGTCTAACCGATTTTAAAACGCTGTCGGGGAGTATTGTTTTCCTGTAACATACACAATCAACCTCTCCAAATGAGGGTTCTTGGTTTGGGTTATCTGGATCCTTCAGGCAGGAAAGCAACGGTTTTTTCATCTACTCCCCGATTTAACAGCGCCGGCAGATTTCAGTTTACAGTTGATGCGTTCTGGTTTCTACCCCGTTTACAACAAGTCTGATATAGTATGGACCATCGGTCCAATTAATAGCAGAAAAAGCTGCGCAATTAACAGATCCGATTTTCAGCCGTACTAAGCCGATATCGTTTGAGATTCCGCGATGAGATTCAGTGAATATCACTGAGCCTGAAGGGCTGTGTTTTGAAATGTAAACCTGAACCCGAATAAGGGTATTGGCTTTCGGAGCTCCTGTTGCGCTTTTAAGGATGGTCTGATAGCTGAAACTCCCCGGTGTCCGGCCGAAACCGGAGGTTCCGGAAAGAGCCGCCAACATTTGAAAACCTGCAAAACAGGTGGATGTGGGTTGTCTCATCATCATTCTTTCAATAAATTAATTCGAAAGAAAGATACAACATTTAGGCGGCAGGAATCAACTATTTGTGCTGAATTGCGAAGTGCTGGGATGTAGGGTAAAATTTACGGGATGAAAGAAAAAAAGACCAGAGATAAGGTTATTTCTTATATACTTCAAAAGACTTTATGTCTTTCCCCATGTGAACAACTTTAATGATGTATTTGCCGGCAGGATAGGTTTCCAGGGACAATTCCGTATTGATGCCACCCAGTTTCTGCTGTTTAATAAATTTACCGGCAAAATCAAACAGAGAAAAGTTGATTTCGGAGGTTGCATTTCCTTCAACCTGAATATAAAGCATATAACTTGACGGCATGGTATAGGCATCAATAACAAACGCTTGATTTTCTGAAGCCTGGATGGCAGATACGAGCAAGCCAGGAGCCATATTGGCATACTTGTCCACAGATTCCTTTTTGGATAAGGAAGATATCACCGGATTGTCAATGACTTTGGATAAGTTTTCACTGCTGTCAGCCACGGCATATGTACTGAAAGAAGTGTTTATTATTTCCTGACCAAACAAAGTCAGGTTTGATAAAAGTAACGTTATTGTCAATAACTGGGTTTTCACAATTCCATTTTTTTTGTCAGACCAGGAATTATTTCTAATGCAAATTTTCAACAACATTTTTTGATTTACAAAAAAATGTGACCAATTGCATCACATTTTAGGTGTACATCAATCATGCCGTGATTAATGAAAAATGCAGCTTGCTCAGATCTCAATCCCAAGCGACTTTTTGATTGTCTCCTGGTATGATCTTCCAATGGGCAACTGTATTTCCTGAAGCCAGACATTATTGTGATCGATAGCTGTGATATAATGGCTGTTGATGGCATATGACCTGTGTACCTGAATAAAACAGGCCGGTGGAAGTTTATCGAGGAATTCCTTCAGGGTTGACCGAATCAGGTGTTTATTCTCTTTGCAGTGCAATTCAAGGTAGTTCATTTCCGAACGAATCCATATCAGATCATCAAACTTTATCTTGACAAGCATATAATCTTTGCGAATAAAGATGCTGTCTTTAATAACCAGGTTATCTGCTTCTTCTTTGGGGTTTATTGCTTCGGGTTTTTGTTTCCTGTTATAATTGCATAGGGCAATTTCAACCGATGTATACAGGTCTTCCTTTTCAAATGGCTTTACCAGGTAGCCTTCGGGCATTACCTGTTTGGCTCTTTCAACAGTAGCTTTGTCTGAATAGGAAGTGATGAAAACGATGGGAATATCGTATTTATTGCGGATAAATTGGGCAAGTGAGATTCCGTCATCATCATCGCGAAGATGAATGTCGATCAGGGCCAGATCTGGGATATTTCGGGCAATTATTTCTTCAGCCTCATCACAATCACTTGCAATCCCAACTACTTCATGCTCCATTTCCCGAAGCATTCCTTTCATGTCTTCAGCTATAATCAATTCATCCTCAACAATGAGGGTTTTAATTTTACTCATATTTCGCTAATCATGAAAAGGTTCAGAATCCAGAGCCAAGAGCCAAGCTTGCCTGCCGGCAGGAGCCAAGTGCTAAACACCAAAAGCCAGCGACTGATAATTTAAAGTTAGTGATTAATAAACTATATTACAAGTGATCTGCTACAATAACTTTGAACTCCATACCATTGTTGGAATTCATGCAAAGTCTTGCTTTGATCTGTTTGACCAGCATTTTGACAAGATTTAGACCCAGGGTCGATGAATTCTCCAAATCAAACCCTTCTGGAATACCCTTCCCGTTGTCGCTAATTTGAAGAATAACCTTGTTATTTGAAGTTCTTTTGAAGTCAACCTTTATCAAACCGCCGGAACTTTCCCTAAATGCGTATTTATATGCATTTGTCGCCAGTTCGTTGGTAATAAGTCCAAGCGGAATGGCGGTGTCAATATCCACTCTGATACCTTCAGCCCTGATTTCGTATTGAATATTACTGCCAGGTCTGCAATAAACACTGTGGAGCGATGCCATTAACTGTTCCAGGTACTTCGCGAAATCTATGCCGGTTAACCTGTCCGACTGATACAACTGCTGATGAATCAATGCCATGGATTTCACACGGCCCTGACTTTCCTTTACTGCAGCACGGGTAGAATCATCTCTGATTGAGCCCGACTGAAGATTAAGCAGGCTGCTGATTACCATGAGGTTGTTTTTTACCCTGTGATGCATTTCTTTGAGCAATGCTTCTTTTTCTTTTTCAGCTTTTCTCGATTTACGGTAGCTGCGATAAAGAAATGCAACAAACAATACTATCAGCGCCGCAAAATGAATAGAAAAAGTTGTGATCAGCCGGTTCCTTTTTATGGTTGCTTCATACCCGATTTTCTCCTTCAAATGACCGACCTCAGTTTCATGTTGCTTTTGCTCAAAAGTATGCTGCATTTCCAGTTGAGTGATCCTTTTAATGTTATTTCCGCTTTCCAGGCTGTCAGTTACCTGGTTATTAATGTTCAGGTTGGCAAAAGCCCTTTCAAAATTCTTCCTGCCTGCATATAAGTTAACTAATGCTTCTGAAGCCTCCCTGATTACATAGGGGTTTTCATAATCCTGGGCAAGTTCAATACTCTTCTCCAAGAATCTGATGCCCTCTGAAGCATTATTGCTTGCAACATTTATTTTTCCTTCAAGCATGTAACTTTTGGCTATTCCCTGAAAGTTTCCGATTTTCTGATCGATACTGAGTGATCGTTTTATGTAATCAAGGGCTTTGGCTGAACTGTCTTTCATTAGATAATAGGTGTACCCGATGTTTTGCAGTGAATTGCTGATCGCCAGTTGAAAATTCATTGCTTCTCTCATTTCAAGTGCCTTCAGATGATATCTGAGTCCTGCAGCAAAATCGCCCAGTGCATTATATGACTCTCCCAGGTTGGAATAGGTCACACTCAATTCATATTGGTTTATCTGGTTTTTAAGGATTTTTTCCTGCCTGAGATAGTATTCGATTGCTTTCTTGTGATCTTTCATGTGCAGATAGGCAAGACCTACACTGCCGAGGGCATTGGCAATCTCCATTGAATCGCCTGATTCCTCAGCTATTTCAAGAGATTTGTAAAAAGCTTCAATGGCCAGGTTGAGGTAGGCCTGATTAATATAATGACTGCCCAGGTTGAAATAGCTATTGGCAATCTTTTTTTTATCATTTGATTTTTCAGCAATTTGAACAAGTTCAACCAACAAGGAGTCAACTTCTTTTGTGTGATGAAGTTGCCGGTGGGCATAAATCAGCGCTTCCACACAATCATAAACCAAAACGTAATCCCCTGTTTCTTCAAACAATTTCTTCGCTTCTTCACCATATTCCAGCACCTGCATCATTTCGTTCTTAAGGCTGTAGTCATAAAGCATACTGTATAGTACTGATCCCATCCTTTTCTTATTTCCTGCTTTCCTATAGATTTCATAGGCTTTCTGATGCAAATACAGGGCAGAGTCATACCTGTACTTGAAAAACTGAACCACTCCCGCATACCAGTATCCAAATCCCACGCCATCGGTATAGCCTATGTTTATGGAATGTTGCAGGTTTCTGTTAATGATAGACAGCGTGCTATCTATTTGCCTTCGCTTCAGTAATTCTACAGCCAGTAAATTGGTGGAGTTGATTAAAGCCGTATCCCTGGAAAATGATTCGGCTTTCATTTTTTCGTTTCTGGCAACTTTTCTTTTGTCGCACGAAACCAAAAACAGGCATGCACCAAGTAAGCAAAGGGTCAGGATCGATTTCATCCTGATAGGGTTAAGGATTTGGTATTCAATAGCCAAGATAGTTAAAAATGGGATAAAAACCTAATGGGTTGACTGGAGGGAAAAGAACCAAGAACCAAGACAGTGACGAGTGACAAGGGACAAGAGACGAGCAGCAGCGGTAGTGGCAGTGCGATGGAAAACCCCGTTGGGCCTGCCTGCCGGTAGGCAGGGAGCCTCCGGAATATTTCTGGTCTAAAAAATTGTTTGGTTTATCGAAATGCTATTGGAAGATCGTTCCCCGACGGGGTGCCGGGAAGGGTGTGGCAGTGGCATGCTTCGACTCCGCTCAGCATATGGTAGCAGTCAAATCCCAAAGCACGGCTCCCAACTCCCACACACCTGCCTGCCGGCAGGCAGGTCCAGTATCTAGCATCCAG
>CAZLLD010000052.1:0-25177 GCA_964560225.1 uncultured Bacteroidales bacterium | reverse complement strand
AGTAGCAGTAGCAGTCTACTCACAGCTCACAGCTCGCAGCTCACAGCTCACAGCTAACAGTTGTTTTCAAACACAAAAGACACAAAAGACACAAAAGACCAGAAGACTTTGAAGACTTTGAATGCTTTAAACTCCTGATCCCTCTTGCAAAATTAATCCGTTTATTATATATTTACTCAACAATCCTCCCTACCTGGTAAAATCAAACCCTGCCGGAAGCAGTGAATAGGACGTTTGAGGCAAGAGATCCGGTTTAAGACAAACTGAAATACCGTTTAAAATTAATTTACCATGTTCAAAACCGGAGAAATTTGCGCCGAAAGTGGCTATTACAAATGCAATGTGCACGTGGAAACCCTGATATACCTTGAGAAAGGGAGTAAATACCCAGAATGCCCGATGGGACCTTATGGATCGCATACCACATTATGGGCACCGGCAAGAAAGGTGTCAAAAATACTATCCGAACTCAAAGCCATCGAAAAAAGCATGGCTGCATCAACAGAATAGTATTGTTATCATATGGGGTAAACAGGGAAAACCCAATAATATATACCTTTACATCCATACTGACGATTTTTTCGGTATTTTTAATACCCAATCCTAAATTGCAGTTCTCAATATTTGCTAATAAATCCATGAAATCATTAAAATTAAACTCATTGAACCCGGGCAGAACCTGCTGCCAGATGTTGCTTTTACTATTTTGCATCACTGAAGCTTCAGTTGCAGGTATTCATATTACAAGCAATACAGCTGATGATGAACCTTACCATTTCATATCCGCAATTAGTAACATGGAATACTCATTGTTAATAAGCCTCCCGAATAGTTATTATGAAAATTCCTCGCAGCAATATCCTGTGCTTTACGTATTGGATGGTCAGTGGGATTTTAACCTGATGGTATCCCTTTATCACAATCTGCGCTTTGATCAATCCATTCCGGACATCATCATCGTTGGAGTGGCCTATTACGGCCAATATGCCAATTACGATTCCTTGCGGACGGTGGACATGACCCCTGCAAAAGACCATCCCGCTGCGGGAACCGGGGGCGGTGATAAATTTCTGGATGTGCTGAAAAAGGAAATCATCCCTTATGTTGATGATAACTTCAGGACAAATCGTCTGGAACGTGGTATATCGGGCACATCCCTTGCCGGATTTTATGCAAATTACCTGATGTTTAAGGCAAATGACCTGTTTAACGGATTTATCATAGTGAATCCTTATTTGGTATGGGATAACGAAGTACTCTTCAGGATTGAGAACGAATTCAGCCTGAAAAGCAGCAATCTGAATGCACGAGTATATATGACCAGTGGCGAATTCGACATATCAGACGTGTTTCTTAAAATGATTGATCAAATCCAGTCACGAACCTACAGGGGAATGGATCTTGACTATACAATTCAGAAAGGAATCGGGCATACAGGGTCCAAACATGATGGCTATTCGCGTGGACTCATTCATTTGTTCAAACAGAAAACGATAGATTTGGGTAGTGACTATTTGAAGAAGTATACAGGAACATACTTAACCGAATCCAACGATACAATTGAAATGATTTTAGATGGCCATAACCTGGTTATTCAGAAATCGCGAACAGTTCCGTTTGACCTTAGATTATATACATTATCCGATTCTACATTTTGCACCGAAATGAATTATGTTCCTTTTTATTTGATTGAAATTCCTGAAAAAAAGGTTTTTGAATTCAGCTACAATGGTTTCCTGCACCAACTGAAGGCCTCAAAAGCCATCAAAAAAAACATGGCTGCATCACCTGAATAATTTTGGTTTTTTCGCCGGGTAAGCCTGGTGAAATCTTACCTGATCTTTTTGATTGCGTACACTGTTTGTCAAATAAATTGACAAATCACAACGGTCGCTTCTTATTTTAACTCCCTAATATTCTGCCATTTATAGGAATAGGCACTTTTATTGCTGTATTCCGTCAGAAAGTGAATTGACCATACAAATTAGTGTTTTTCAATTTTATACTCAAATGAACGCATTCAAAATAGCTTACCGCAGGTTGTTCCGCAAGGGAGAACATTCAGTTACACGTATCGTATCCTTGTCAGCCGGACTGGCATTTGGTATTTTACTCCTGTCCGAAGTATTTTATTATTACAGTTTCGACAGCTTCTATCCTCATGCGAACCGGCTTTATGTAGTCCACGAGAATTTCAAAATGGACCAATCATCAGACAAGCTGGAAAGTTACCCAAGGGTAAGCGGAGCCATTGCCCCCGGATTAAAAACCGAAGTTCCCGGTATTGAGGCTGCAACCAGACTCAACAGTATCGGCTCCTCGGTTTTTTACGCAGAAGACAAGAAAAGCTATTACGGCAGTTTTTCACTGGCCGATGAATTCCTGTTCGATGTGCTTCCGGTTCCCATGATCAGCGGAAATCCGAAGGAAATTCTTAAAAACCCGATGAATTGTATGGTTTCTGACAGGATTGCCGAAGAGATGGGAGGCAATGTGACAGGTAAAACCATTGAACTCAAGGAATACCCCGACAGAAAAATCACCATTGCCGGGGTTTTCAAAGAATTGCCTGAAAACACCAATTACAGCTATGATGTACTGATATCCATGGTTTCCACAGGTCAGTTTTCCAAATGGGACGGCTCAATGAACTGGATGGGCAACGACCGGTACTATGCTGTAGTAAAACTGGCACCCGGCGTTGAGCCCGAAAATCTGGAACCTGCAGTGCGCCAAATGCAAATCAAATATCAGAATATTGAAGAAATAGAACGGCAACATGGAGGTATGGTTCTGAAATACTCTTTTATACCCATCAAAAAACTTTATTCCGACGGGGTGAAAGACATGATCCTGATCCTTACCACCATTGCTTTTGCTGTTTTGTTTGTGTCGTTCATGAATTACATCCTGCTCACGATGAGTGTATTGATACAAAGAGCCAAAAGTTCGGCAATTCACAAAACCTGCGGTGCCAAATCCGGAAACCTGCAGCAGCTTGTTTTTTCCGAAACACTTTTGTTGTTTATTATTTCGCTAACGGGAGCCTTCCTGCTCATTCTGATTCTCATGCCTGTTGCTGAAATGCAATTGGGCCATCGACTGAGTACATTTGTAAATATCCGAATACTATGGCCGGTACTATTCCTGATTATTGCACTGGTTGTTCTGACAAGTTACTTACCTGCCCGGTTTTTTTCGCGGATTCCGGCTGCCATAGCTTTTCGCAATTACCAACAGAAAAAGAACAAGTGGAAACTTGTATTGCTTTCGTTCCAGTTTGCCGGTGCAGCGTTTATCCTCACTATGCTGGTGCTGGTAAGCATGCAATACAACAGGTTGATCACCGCCAATCATGGTTACCGGACCAACGGAGTATATTTGGCCGAAACCGGAGGAATGGAATCGGGCAAGATCTCAGCATTGTTAAATGAATTGCGCGCCGTTTCAGGAATAGAAGAAGTGGGACTGGGGTGTCAATTGCCCATTGAGGGCGCTTCGGGCAACAATATCTTTTCAGATGACAGGCAAAAGGAATTGTTCAACATTGCCGATTTTTATTTTATCGATGAAAATTACCTGTCGATTTTGGGTATACCCATTGTTGAGGGCGAAGGTTTTAACCGCAAGAATTCCGTAGTTGATGACCTGCTCATCAGTCAGAAAGGTGCCGAGAAACTTAAGGTGTTTAACGGCTGGAGTCAGGTTGTTGGCCAGCAGGTTGATATCAGTGAGCACGGAAAATCAACCATCCGTGGTATTTTCCCCGATTTCGTAGTGAACACCCTTACCGATCCCGATCTCCGTCCCTCGGTGTTTTATTATTATTCCGAGGAAAAATTCAGACAGGTGCGCACAGAACGCTCCTCTTTCCAGTTTTACATTCTGATCAAAGCCGGCGAAGCTTCCAGGGACGGCATGATTCAGAAACTTACCGATATCGTCAACCAATTCTTGCCACATCAGGATGCTGTGATAAAAAGCCTGGAAATGGAACAAAAAGCCCGTTACAAATCGGAATATGGTTTCCGCAATGCCATGATGGCCGGGAATTTCATTATCCTGCTCATCACCATTATCGGTTTGCTGGGGTATACGTCCAACGAAACTGCACGTCGCCGCAAAGAGCTGGCCATCCGCCGCATCAATGGCGCCAGCCTCACCGATATTCTCCGGGTGTTTATTTATGACCTCGAATCTGTTGCAATTCCTGCAGTTATGGTGGGACTAGCCGGCGCCTGGTTTACGGCGGGTAAATGGATGCAGCATTTTGCATTAAAAATTCCATTACATTGGGGAATATTTGCCGCATGCAGCCTCTTTGTCCTGTTGCTGGCAGCATCGGTTGCTGCAATTAATTACATCCTTAATGCCAGCCACAATCCGGCCGAAGCACTTAGGTATGAGTGATTGATGAAGGGACAAGGGACAAGGGACAAGGGACAAGGGATGAGTAGCAGTGGCAGTGGCAGTGGCAGTGGCAGTGAGGCAGAAAACTTTGTATTCCTGTGGGATCTGCCAGGATCCCTGCCTGCCGGCAGGCAGGGAACTGGCTATTTTTCTGATTGAAGTTTAGACACCCTAAACCACATGCGATTCTTAGAAATATTATGTGGGCATTACTGGATTCGAACCAGTGACCCCTACCCTGTCAAGGTAATGCTCTAAACCAACTGAGCTAAATGCCCTTATTCTCCCGCAAAAATAGCATAAAATTTCCGAATTCAAATTCACGCTAAGAAATGTAAATAATTACCCCTTTTTGCGTATACGGTAGAAACTGATTCTGCCATGAAAAAGATCACATATTTTATAGCTGCATTTGCCGTGTTGATGCTGCTATCCGGTTCAGCCTGGGTGAAACTCACCCTGGTAAGGCCATCGGCCATTATGCTCCCCGATCACATCAAAACGGTTGCCCTGATCGACCGGTCAATACAGGAAGAAAGCCCCCAGAGCAAACTGGAACAGGTTGTCACCGGCGAGATGTTCCGCCAGGATGAACAGGCTGTCATAAAAATTACCGACGGATTCATCGAAGCCTGTTCGGGAACGCAACGCTACCAGACTGTAAGAACCGCAGAAAAATACAAAAGCAACGGTACCAAAAACACTTTTCCTGCGCCGCTCGAATGGAACATTATTGACGAAATTTGTAAAAGGCACCAGTCTGACGCTGTGCTGGCCATTGAAATCTTTGACACGGATTTTATACTGACCAACAGTCCCGTTAAAATTGAAACCGCCAACGACAAAGGCGTGGTCATACCACGCATTGAAATTAAAGCAACCGGTGTGGCCGTGATCAATTTCGGCATAAGGCTCTATGATGCAGCAAACCGTGTTATTTTAGATGAGTATCAGACCACGCACCGTTTAAATTTTGACGCACAGGCACCCACGCTACAGGCTGCCCTTAATCAGATACTCGATAAAACCGAAGCCATCAACAGGGCTAGTTATGATGCAGGCTTTATCTACGGAGAAAGAATCTCCCCCACCTATTACCAGGTCACCCGGTATTTCTTTGATAAACCCAAGAAAGAGCTGGGTGCCGGGGTAAGGTATTCAGAAGTCGCCGATTGGAAGGGTGCCATCAATGCCTGGATGAAGGTAGTTGAGAAAGGTGATCGCAAAGATGCCGGCAGGGCCGCATTTAACATTGCCGTAGCCTACGAAGTGCTGGGCGACCTGGAACAGGCCAAATCGTGGGCTGCACGTTCACATACCGAATTCGAGGAAAAAGAGGGTGATGATTACTATAAAAAACTGGTTGACCGGATACGTGAGGAAAATGTGGTGAACCAGCAGATGCCGGAGTGAGGGTAGAAACAAGAGTCAAGAACCAAGAACCAAGACTAGCAGCAGTGGCAGTGGCAGTAGCAGTCAGGAAGTAGCTGTCATTGCGAGCGCAATGTAATGGAGCGTGGCAATCTATAGAGAAGAGAAACATAATGAAATTAATCTTTTTTATATATAAGGAGATTGCTTCGGTCGTCGTACCTCCTTCCTCGCAATGACGCGTTCCAGTATCACCGGCAGTAGCAGTCCAATAGCCTAAAGCCTACAGCCTACAGCTCTCTTTCTCCCCTTTCCACCTGCAGAAATATGTGTGAAAGCCGGGCCATGAGTTTACTGAAAGTGGCCATGGCCAATTCGGTATCCTGGCTCACCGTCTTCTTTTTCAGCCGCAGTAACAGCAGTCCGTATAATGCATTCAGGCTGGTTTCTACATCTCCCGCGTCGGAGTTGGAGGTTTTCTGCCTGAATACATCCAGGTTATCAGCCGCATGACGGTGTAATTTCCTGTATTCGTTTTCATCCTCACGATTGAGAAGCCGGATGTGCATGTCGGTAATTTCGTCCATCAGTGTTTTCAGGAAACTCAGATGTCCCTTTTCCCTGATCCCTTCCTGGTGCATCATCAGAATGAGGTTGGCATACCAGTCTTTCACCTCTTCCTTAACTCTTGCCGGTTGTGAGTATTGGGCGATCAGGTTATCTTCAATCAGGCCGATATCAAACCGGTAGGCACGGATCAGGTCCTCAACCTGCCACATGTAAAGAATGTATTCAGCTATATTGGTTTTGCGTTTTTCCCGTGCAATTAACATAATACCATCCTCCTTTCAAAACTCGCTGTTCATTATATCATTCATCAGTCTTCTTTCTTTTTTTGTGGGTCTTCCGGCCCCCCTGTCGCGCTTGAAAAATGCAGCATCATTGATTTTCAGCTTTTCCAGTTCCTCAGGTGATGTGAGGTCTTCCATGAATTCCCCGACACGCTGGGCAGGCAGCCGGTTTTGGGTGAGCGCGGTAACCCTGATTGTATAAACAACCGGAAGTTTTCTGACAAAGATGGTTTCACCTATTTTGACCTCATGCGAGGGCTTGATTTCGGCGTTGTTGATAATAACCCTTCCTTTTTTGCATGCTTCGGCGGCAAGGGTGCGGGTTTTAAAGATCCGCACTGCCCAAAGCCACTTGTCAATCCTGATCCTTTCCGGTGCACTCATGAAGAGAAATGTTGTACAGAGCAAAGATAGGCAAAACATGACATAAAGAAAAAAGACCGTCCGCTGACGGCCTTTTTTCACATTAAACAAAACTACTAACTAAACCAACTTGGGCAAAATTTTATATGCTTTACTTGAATGTTCTTTTGATAACTTTTTTGTTTGTTGCTTTCTGTGTATGGATACGGAGGTTGGTTCCGTTTGTTCGCACTATTCTGTGAAACGGAGCGTATTGTTGATGAACGAAGGTAATTTTTGGATGAAAATTATTCGAACTCTTTTTTAACAGCAGCAAGTGAAAAAATTACGCTGTAATCATCCTCAACAGCAGTTCCCACCACAACACCGCTGGCACCGGCACGATACAAAAGGCGGATGTCTTCGGGAGTACGGATGCCCCCTCCAACGATCAGGGGCACGGTAATGTTTTCCCTGACCCGGGTGATGATATTCTCACGGATGCGCTCGCTGGCACCGCTTCCTGCTTCGAGGTATATCAGCTTGAGCCCGAGCTGTTCGCCTGCCAGTGCAGTAGCCACCACGATATCGGGTTTTTCCGAAGGTATGGGCCGGGTGTTGCTCATATATTCAACCGATGAAAGAGTATGTCCGTCAACCAGGATATAGCCGGTGGGTATGATTTCAAGTCCCGACCTTTTTAGAAACTGTGATGCCAGCACATGATTACCGATCAGGTATTCGGAATTACGTCCCGAAATCAGCGAGAGCAGCAGCACGCCGTCGGCTTTGGCACTGAGTTGAAGCAGGTTTCCGGGGAACAGCACCACCGGCAATTGGCATACACGTTTAATGGCTTCCAGCGTGTCATCAATGGGATGCGAAATCAGGCTTCCGCCAACCAGGATTACATCAACACCTGCCTGAGAGGCTGCATCGGCGGTTTTTTCCACCTGGTCAGCATGTAATTTTTCCGGATCGATGAGCAGTGCGAAAATTTTCTTATTTCCGGTAAACAGTGAATGATAAATTGTAGAATCCATGATTTCGTGTTCAGGCTGATCAGTTGATTTATTTATAGGTCCATACCACTACATAATTGCCCAGGGTGAAGTAATTCATCAGGAAGATCTCGTTCCTGGTCCGGTTTTGAACATGTCCGCGCAGCTCGCCTTTCTCCGACGGTTGAAAAGGTTCGATGGTGAGGTTATCTCTGAAATTGATATCCTGCTTGTCGCAAATTTTATATAAGGCTTCTTTGGCACACCAATGAATATAGAGATGGAATTTTCTCATTTCCTTGTCATCAGTAATCACTTCATTTTCATTGACGAACCTGTTAGATATGCTGCCGATGCGGTGCGACATGTATTCGAGGTCGATACCCACTTTTCTTTCGCGGCTCAACAGAATAGAGGTCAGATCGCGCGAGTGCGATATACTGATGTAATAAGAATTGCCCTTGATAAAAGGTTTCCTGTTTTCGTTGTAATAGATTGACAATTCTTTGTCTGTCATTTCGTTCAGCAGCACCCTGACGCTGAGCCATTCAATCTTGCGGGGCATGTGGGTGATCCTTTCCAGCATATCCAGTTCCTCGCGTGTCAATGTGATCCTTGACAGCAAGGTATCATAATCCTCGGTGATCTTCCAGACAGCCAGTTGACAGCCGCAAGCTAAATGCTCATTCATGATAACAGCCATGGGATTGCAGCATTAGTTTTTAATTCCACTTGAAGGTCTCAATAAGATGCATCACGTCGGCCGTAAAGAACCGGATAACAGGGGCCAGTGAATCCTTATTGGGAACCACATTAAAGTACAGCGAACCGCTCAAAAAGTTGCTTGTGCTGTCGGTCACAAAAAAGCTCAATGACGAAGCCGTGTTTCCCCTGATATCATAAAGCATTCCATGCACCTGGCGGTCGGGGTATGAAAAAGGTTTTTCAATAATGTCATCCGCCTTGATGATGTGCTTGTAGGCCAGGGTTCTGATGTCTTCGGTATAGGCAGACAATTCGTTTTCACGCATCTGCTTGTAAGTAATATGAATGACACCTTTATATCCCGGAAATTCCAGATCAATCCAACAGGGTTCGGTTGATTGACCCTTGAAGGGAATGACACGTGCATATTCAGGCATTTCAAAATTATAGGCGCATTCCGGTGAAGTATAGGAAATATATTTCTTTTCAGGGAAATCGATTCTGAAATAACTTTTGGGCCTGGGGGTGTAACTCTTTTTGCAGGCAGGCAGCAGCAACATACCGGCCAGAACAAGCACCGTGAAGCACGCTTTTATCAGAATCTTAATTTTTATTTTCATCCGCTTTGTTTTTGTCCTTCAGGGTAACCTGTATTTGTCTGATCCGCCGCTGATCAACAGACCGAATGGTAAATACCATACCCCTGCAGTTTATCACATCATTTTTCCTGGGCAGTTCACCTTTCAGTTCCAGAATAAGCCCGGCCAGGGTATCTGCCTCGCCTTTCACCTCGTCAAATGTTTCCTGTTCCAGGTTGAAAACCTTAACAAAGTCGTTGAGCAAAGTTTTTCCTTCAAACAGGAAATTGAATTCATCTAATTTTTTATAAGACAATTCTTCATTGTCAGACTCATCTTCAATTTCACCCACAATTTCTTCGAGAATATCTTCGAGGGTTATAATACCCAGCGTTCCGCCATACTCATCAATAACAACAGCCATGTGAATTTTAGTGGTTTGAAATTCCTTGAGCAGGTCGTCAATTTTTTTATTCTCGGGAATGTAATAGGCAGGGCGCATGAGCGACTGCCAGTTGAATGAGTCGGGCTTATCCAGAAAAGGAAGCAGGTCCTTGATGTAAATGATACCTTTTATATTATCCAGGTCCTGGGCAAAAACCGGCATGCGTGAATAGCCTGAATCTACGATACAGTCAATCAATTTTTTAAACCTGATTTGGGCAGACACTCCCACCACATCAACCCGTGGAGTCATAATCTCCCGGGCATCAATGTTACCAAACTTGACGATGCCCTCGAGAATATTCTTGTCTTCACCGATACCCTGTTGGGTAAGATCCAGAGCGTCAGAAAGGACATCCATGGATATGGGCCGGCTCTGATTCGTAAACTTATCCTGAAGCCATGATGTGGAATGGATGAGCAGATAGTTTACAGGGCGGCAGAATTTCTCTGCTATTTCCAGCGGGATGGCCATAAAACGGGCTACCTTGCCCGAATAACGGATCGAGTATATTTTTGGCAGAATTTCACAGAAAAAAACAATTACCAGGGTGATTACCACCACCTCGATCACAAAGCCCAAAACTTCCGCATTTGAAAAGTCAAACAGCGTGGAGCTCACATAAGCAGAAATAACAATGATGCCAATGTTCAACAGGTTGTTGGTAACCAGGATGGTTGCCAGGAGTTTTTCAGGCATGCCCAAAAGTTTTTCCAGGGTGCGGTTTTGCTTCGACCTGGAGTTTTTCACCTTGCTGATTTCAGTGGGAGAAAGCGAAAAAATAGCAGCTTCTGCACCGGAAACCAGTGCAGATAAAAGCAGCAAAGCCAGAATGACTAAAAAGGCTATGATCAGATTCAGTTCAAAAGGATTAACAGTCACCTGGAGTACCGCGTTCAAAGCGAGGTTATATGGTTCTTCTTCCAATTCAACTAATAATTGATTACCTGCTGATCCTGCTAAAAGGGCAGGTCATTGTTGATGTCCGCACCACCTGCCGGCATGTTTTCATCCGGAGCCTGTTCGGTTTGTGATGCCTGGGGTGCAGCGCCTCCCTGATCATCAGCTCTCTTACCCAAAAGCTGCATGATATCGGCAACGATTTCTGTGGTATATCTCTTGTTTTTGTCTTTATCATCCCAGGAGCGGGTCCGCAATTTGCCTTCAATATAAATCTGACTGCCTTTTTTAACGTACTTTTCAGCAATTTCTGCCAGGCCTCGCCACAAAACCACATTATGCCATTCGGTGTTGGTAACACGCTCTCCGCTTTTGTTTTTATAAACATCACTTGTAGCCATTCTGATGGTGCAAACAGGTGTGTTATTGTCCAGGTAACGAACTTCGGGGTCCTGTCCGACATGACCTACCAGGATAACTTTGTTAACTGACATAGTTTCGGTTTTAAAGTTGTGGGTAAAATTATAAAAAAATATGAAATTAGTCCCTTAAAACACCCTCCCGCCTCAAATCATTCAGATACCTGTCAATTACCCTGGGAACAGGATAATCTTTGAGTTTTTGAACAGGAACTACAATGAATTCCGGATCCTCAGGCGTGCAGGCCGCACCGGGTTCAACAATATAAAAGGTACAATGCAGGGTCTGGTGTGTCAGCTTGTGCTTGTAGGTTCGCTTCCCTGTTTCAGAAATCTCTTTGCAGCAGACCAGGTCTTTCCAGGGTGATACTGAAACAAGGCTTTTTAATTTCACGGCGGTTTCTTTCTCAACAAGCGGTAATTCATACAAGGAATTCCAAATGTCGTTTCCGGTTCGTTTATGCAATACAGTCATGTTCTCAATCCGTACAAACAGGTAATAAAAATAACGGGTACGCATGCTCACCCTGCCCTCCTTAACCGGAAGATTTTCAACTGTGCCAAGTTCCTTTGCACGACATAAAGATGCCAGCACGCAATTGTGGCACAAAGGGTTGTGCGGTGTGCAAACAAGTGATCCAAACTCCATCAATGCCTGGTTGTGGGTTCCGGGATCATCCCGGCTGAGTATCTCAGTTGCCTTGCCGGCAAAAGCCGCTTTCCCGGCGGCAGTGTCAATAGGTTTTGTGATGCCATAAAGCCTCGAGAGTACCCTGAACACGTTGCCATCAACAAGTGCCACAGGTTCATTAAAAGCAATAGAGGCAATGGCCGCGGCAGAATAGGGGCCAATTCCCCTGAGTTTGAGCAGCGACCGGTAATCTGAGGGAAAGACGCCATTATAATCGCGTGCAATCACCCGGGCCGTTTCATGCATATTCCGGGCACGCGTGTAATATCCCAAACCCTGCCAAAGCTTCAGCACCTCATCAAGCGGGGCATTGGCAAGGTCGTCAATCCGTGGATACTTTTGAACAAGGCGGTTGTAATACTGAAGTCCCTGATTTACCCTTGTTTGCTGTAAGACGACTTCAGACAGCCATGTATTGTATGCTGAACGAACCTTACGCCAGGGCAGGTCTCTTTTGTTTGAATGATACCATTTAATAAGGATTTGCGAAACCTCCATACGCGTATCCGATTGAAATAATGATAAAAGATTGTCAAAATTAATGGTTTACTATTTTATTTATCGAAGGAAATGCTTTATATTTGCAACTCATATTTTTGAAAACATCTAATTAATTGATAATTAAAGAATTTTAACAATGACGAAAGCGGATATTGTAAACGAAATCTCCAAAAACACCGGGATTGAGAAAATCACTGTTCAAAAAACAGTTGAAGCTTTTATGGAAGCTGTAAAAGACTCTCTGGTAACAAATAAAAACGTATACCTGAGAGGGTTTGGTAGTTTTATCATAAAAAAGAGGGCTAAAAAAACGGCAAGGAATATTTCCAAGAACACCACCCTCATTATTCCGGCCCACAACATCCCTTCATTCAAACCGGCAAAAACCTTTGTTAATAAGGTAAAAGCTAACGTGAAATAAATTTTGTATCAGAATTAAATCATCAACGATATGCCAAGCGGAAAGAAGCGTAAGAGACATAAGATGGCTACACACAAACGTAAAAAACGTTTGCGTAAGAATAGGCATAAGAAAAAGAACAGATAGCCTGTAACTTATTCATATAAGCTTAAATAAACCTAAAGTCGATTCTGAGTCACTTTAGGTTTATTATGTTTATTTATATAGGTACCTGAGGCTTATAGATACCATTCAGTTTTCCTAATAATGTGGAAACGTGAGCAAAGAATTAATAATTGATACATCAACCAGCGATATCAACATTGCTCTGTTAGAGGACAAGAAATTAGTTGAGTTAAATAAAGAAAAAAGCAACCCTAAATTTGCCGTCGGTGACATTTATCTTGGCAAAGTGAAGAAACTTATGCCCGGACTTAATGCCGCTTTTGTTGATGTCGGATTTGAGAAGGACGCATTCTTACATTACCTCGATCTGGGTCCTCAGGTGAGGTCATTGCATAAATACCTCGACGTTTGTGTAAACCGGAAGGGAAAGCCGGTTTCATTTCAGAAATTCAAGCGCGAAGGTGACATTGACAAGGAAGGCACCATCAGCGATGTACTGGTTCAGGGTCAGCTTGTAATGGTTCAGATCGCCAAAGAACCCATATCAACCAAGGGTCCGCGACTGACCTCGGAGATTTCCATTGCCGGAAGAAACCTGGTGCTCATGCCTTTTCACGATAAGGTATCTGTTTCCCAGAAAATTCAGTCGGCCGAAGAAAGAAACCGGCTGAAAACACTCATCCAAAGCATCAAACCCCATAATTACGGCATCATCGTGCGCACTGTTGCCGAGGGCAAGAAGGTGAAGGACCTCGATACGGAACTGAGGGGACTGGTGCGCAAATGGGAGAATGCCTTCGAGACCCTGAAAGCGGTTAAGCCTCCCCAATTATTTATTGGCGAAATAAACCGTACATCCGCCATTCTGCGCGATATCCTGAATGTATCGTTCAACAGTATCACAGTGGATGACGAGCTCATTTTCAGGGAAATCAAGGACTACATCAGCACCATTGCGCCTGAGAAAGAAAAAATTGTCAAGCTGCACAAAGGCAATGTGCCTATTTTTGAGCATTTTGGAATTGAAAAACAAATCAAATCCGCATTTGGTAAAACTGTTTCCTTTAAAAACGGAGCTTACCTGATTATTGAGCACACCGAGGCACTTCACGTGATTGATGTGAACAGCGGAAACCGCTCGAAAACAGTAAATAACCAGGAATCCAACGCCTTTGAGACCAACCTGGCCGCCGCTGATGAAATAGCCCGCCAGCTCAGGCTGCGTGATATGGGTGGTATCATTGTCATTGATTTCATTGACATGCAGGTTGCCGAGCACAAGCAGAAAGTGTCTGAAAGAATCAAACAGGCCATGGGAAACGACAGGGCCAAACACAGCATCCTTCCGCTGTCAAAATTCGGCCTGATGCAGATTACCCGGCAAAGAGTAAGGCCCGAAATGCACATCAGCACTACCGAAAAATGTCCCACCTGTAACGGAACCGGTGAAATCTCCCCCAGCATCCTGTTTTTCGATAAAATTGAAACCCACATCACATCCATTCTTGAAAAGGAAAAGTACAACAAGCTCATTCTCAAACTACACCCTTATCTGTCGGCCTACCTGAAAAAGGGAATTATTTCGCTGTTGCTGAAATGGCGCTTCCGATTTAAAATAAAGATTAAGGTGGTTTCCATTTCATCTTACGACTTCCTGGAATACCACATTTTTGATTCACACGGAGAGGAAATTGTGCTCTGAAACAAGTTGCCGGCTTAGGTCCGGCAACAACCCTGACAATCCCGCTTTTCAATTCTTTTGTAAACAATTCAGCAAGCTAACTGTTTTGATTTCTGTCAAAACAGTTAAATTTGGGTTAACTCAATTCATCTATATGAAAAAGTTACTTGTAGCCTTTATTTGCGCAGCTGTTCTTTTGAATGCTGCTTCATCACAAATCGTGTCACCGGTTAAATGGACCTTTACCACCCGGCAGGTGGACGCCGAACAAACCGATCTCATTTTCAAGGCCACGATCAGTGCCCCATGGCACATGTACGGTCTGAACATTCCGGAAAACGGGCCCATTCCCACCAGCATCAGTTTTAACAACCCTGTAGGTTTTGTATTGGTCGGAAAGCCCACACAGTCACCTGCTCCTGAAATTGTCGACGACGAGATCTTCATGATGAAGCTGGAACTGCACAACAAACAGGCAACTTATACTCAACGTATAAAAAAGACCAGCCACGACAGCATCCTCATCAACGGAATGCTGGAATACATGACCTGCAGCGACATGCAGTGCGTGCCTGGCGAAAAGGATTTCACCTTCAGGCTTGGGGGAAGGAATCAGGAGAAGTTGGCAGTAGCAGCGGCGGCAGCAGTTGAAGAAGAAGTGACAGCAGCAGGGGCAGCAGAGGAGAAAGCGGCAGTAGCAGTGGCAGTGGCAGTAGAGGAAGCAGAAGCAGGAGAAGAAAAAGCAAAGGCGGCTGACGAAAAAGTGGCAGCTGCAGTAGCAGACAATGAAAAAGCAGGTCCCAAAAAATCTCTCTGGGGTGTGTTTTTTCTTTCGCTGGTGGCCGGACTCGGAGGCCTGCTGACCCCTTGCGTTTATCCAATGATCCCCATGACCGTCTCCTACTTTCTCAGAGGAAGCACATCCCGGTCGAAATCCATATCCCAGGCCGTGGTTTTTGGATTGTCCATTGTATTCATTTATACACTTATCGGCGTGCTGGTGGCCCTGTTTAAAAACCCCAATGCGGTAAACAACTTTACCACGCACTGGCTCACCAATTCCTTGTTTTTCCTGATCTTTATCGTATTATCCGCCTCTTTTTTCGGCATGTTTGAAATCATGCTGCCATCGAAACTGGCCAACAAGGTCGACAGTCAGGCCGACAAGGGAGGTTACCTGGGTGCCTTTTTTATGGCATTGGCCATGGCAATCCTGTCGTTCTCATGCACCGGCCCCATTGTGGCATCGTTGCTTATCAAAGCTTCTCAGGGTGAAGTACTTGAACCGATTGTGGGCATGGCGGGATTTTCCATGGTGTTTGCCCTGCCATTCACACTTTTTGCTGTGTTCCCCACGTGGTTACAAGGCCTTCCTAAATCGGGCAGCTGGCTCAATGCCGTGAAGGTGTTCTTTGCCTTCATCATGCTCGCTTTCTCACTGTACTTCCTGGGCAAGATTGACCAGAGTTATCACCTGAACCTGATCAGCCGCGAAATTTTCATCAGCATCTGGATCGTGATCTTTACCCTGCTTGGGTTATACCTGCTGGGAAAAATCAGGTTCGCACACGACAGCAACTTGCCGCACACCGGTTTCCCCCGCTTTCTATTTGCTGTGGCCAGCTTTTCATTTGCGCTTTACCTTTTCACCGGATTCCTGGGCAACAACCTCAGGGGATTGTCAGGAATTCTCCCCCCTGCTACCGTAACTGCAGCTGCCGCTGCTCCTGCCACTGCCAATGCTGCTTCCTCCAATCCCGCCGGGTTGTGCAGCACCCCCAAATATGCCGATTTCCTAACCCTGCCCCATGGTTTGCAGGGTTATTTCGACTACCAGGAAGCACTGGCCTGCTCCCGCGAGAGCGGTAAACCCGTATTGGTAGATTTTGTAGGACATTCCTGTTCCAATTGTAAAAAAATGTATGCCGGGGTTTGGTCGGATCCCCGCGTGCTTCAGTTGTTGCGCGAACAATTCATCATAGTGGCACTGTATACCGACGACAAAACGAAATTACCTGAAAATGAATGGCTGACCACAGAAGACGGTAAGGTAAAAAATACCATGGGACGGAAAAACCAGGAAATTCAAAGAACCCGCTTCAATTCAAACGCACTGCCACTTTATGCCCTTGTTGACGGTAACGGAAAAAACCTGACTGCTGACTATTTTACCTACAGCACAGATGTCGAAAAATTTCTCGCCTGGCTCCGGAAAGGCATACAATAATATTCTGATAAACTGTTTGTTATCAGATCATCCCTCCGTTTATTAAACAGGAATCAAATTCTGAATATGCCATATTGTCATACTTGAGTTGTTAAATATGTCATTATGGCTTCTTTTTTCACTTGGCATTTATTTTGAAAATAGCAGGATGTAAACAACAAAGTAAATGTTAAACAAAAATTATAGGAGGACATAGCCATGTTACCATCATTAAGAACCAAAACAGCCTGGCCGAATCTGGTAGAAGAATTTTTCAACGGAGACATATTTCCCAGGTTCTTTGACAATGAAACCAGGTATACCCTGCCCGCAGTGAATATCATTGAAGGCAAGGAAGATTACAAGATTGAAGTTGCAGCACCCGGTTTGAACAAAGAAGATTTCAAGGTCAACCTGGAAAACAACCTGCTGACCATTTCCTCGGAAAAGGAAGAAAAACAGGAAGCGAACGAAGAAAAGGTAATGCGCAGGGAGTTCAGCTACTGCTCATTCAGCCGTTCTTTCACACTTCCGCAGACCGTAAACGCTGATAAAATCAGGGCTACCCATAAGGATGGCATCCTTCAGGTAGTGGTTCCCAAAAAGGAAGAAGCCAGGGAAAAACCGGCACGCGAGATTAAAATTTCGTAAGGTTGCTGTTAGCAGCTGAAAAAATTCAGCGGATAGAGAATTGCAAGTTTAAAGGAAAGGCGGAGCCCACAGCTCCGCCTTTTTTATTGACGAGCCCCCTCAAGCGGACCCCAGCGGACCCTTCTAGTGGTTATTAGACCCTTGAAGGGTTTTCAACCGCTTCAAGGGCAATCAATTTATTTAAAAAAAGTAGTAATTTGGACTGTCAAACAAGCTTCACTCTTATAGAAACCGGTTTTGAGACGATCTATAATAATTACAGACAATACCAAATAGAATTTAAATCAATAATATGAAGAGAATATTCATTTTTAACATCGCAACGGTTCTTATGGCAATTGGAAGCATCACCCTTGCCCAGGATATGATTATACCCCTGTACCCGGGTGATCTGCCCAATTCCAACGGCACGGTTATTTCTGAAAAGATCATGAAACAAGAGATTATCCGTATCAGCCAGATTCAGGTACCGGATATAGCCGTATACCTTCCGAGTAAACGCAGCGCAACAGGTCAGGCCGTCATCATTTGCCCGGGCGGGGGCTATCATTACCTGGCATATGACTGGGAAGGCTCAGACATAGCCCGTTACCTGAACTCCATTGGAGTGGCTGCCATGGTGCTCAAATACAGGTTGCCTGTTTATGGAAACGTTGCAGAGCCTCACAAAGCACCGCTTATGGATGCTCAAAGAGCCATGCGAATGGTGCGATCCAACGCAGCGCGATGGAATATTGACCCACACAAGATAGGTGTAATGGGATTTTCAGCCGGAGGCCATCTGGCTTCAACGCTGGGAACGCATTTTGATCAGGGGAATCCTGCTGCAACAGATTCTGTGGAGCGCATGAGTTGCCGTCCCGATTTCACGATCCTGATGTACCCGGTAATCTCATTTGCCGATTCCATTACGCATAAAGGCTCACGTGAAGCACTGATCGGCAAGGATCCGGATGATAAAATGACCGCGTTCTATTCCAATGAATTGCAGGTGACAAAAGACACCCCTCCTGCTTTTCTGGTTCATTCGGGCGACGATAATGCAGTTCCAATTGAGAATTCGCTGCTGATGTACCAGGCATTGCGGGCTCAGCATGTACCGGCTGAGATGCATATTTTCCCTGAAGGCGAACATGGATTTGGGCTGAACATTGGAAATGAGCATGTCAACTCATGGACCAACAGCCTCAGGTTGTGGCTTGCGTGGTTGAACAAACAATAAAGAATCTACAAATCAGCCTTTGCTATTATAGTCATACTTTGAAGGGTCCGCCTGCCGGAGCGCAACTTCAAGAATACCTATAGGTAGAAGCCTCTCCTCCGAATTAATACTTCAAAGGCATTTTGTTTAAAGCATGGCTATAAATTTCATTAAATAAAAAAAGTCATAGCTAAAGCGTTCGCTATTAAGAATGTGTCTAAATTACCCCCCCCTTGATTTTTTTGAATTCTGCTGTTATATTTGATTTGGATTGTTGATTTGGAATGTTGTTGTTGGATTGGAATGTTATAGTTGGAATAGTTGAGAGCGTCTTATGAGGTTTTGATTCGTTTGTTTGGAAAATAATTTAGGCTTTTGAACAAATACATCCTTCCTATGAGAACATTGTTTACGTTGTTGTTTCTTGTATTTCCGTTTGTTTGTGTATATAATCAAACAACTGTTGAATTCAAGTATAGCAAAACCGGTAGCCGCACATCACGGAAAACTACCACAATCAATCTAAAATCAACCTCAAACCTGAGTTCAGATTCCTTTTCCAAAGAAAAGAAAAACACGACTGAAAGCTTTACCGAAGAATTGGGAGATTACAATGTATTGATTTATCCCAACCCTGTAGAAAGCGAGATCAACATTTCCATTGAAGGCAAAACTAATGTTTCGTTAGTGGAAATATCCATTTATGATCAGGCTGGCCGGTTGGTTCTGAAGCGAAATGAAAGTTCAGATAAAATACTAATAAACCTCTCACACTTAACACCGGGCAGTTACTATATGAATCTTTTCCTGGATGGAAAGAACAAAAAATGGACTATAGTTAAGGATTAGATCTCTCTCTTTTTTGCTTAACAATAACCTATAATATAATAAACTCTTTAATATGAAAAACCTTTCTGTTATTTTAATCTTTTGCCAGTTACTATTATCAACTGCAACTTTTGCCCAAATTAAAGTTAATTCAAACGGATATGTTGGTATCAATAACACAAATCCTCAGTACCGACTTGATCTTGCAGGAAGTTTAAGGATGGTAAACGGAAGTTACACGATTATTTTTGATACGGGTCTTTATCCTTCGGGAACTGCTAATCTTGGCAGGGAAAATCAGAGATGGAACGATTTTTATACACATTATGGCTTTTTTACTATTAGTCCTATCACTACCTCAGATATTAATTATAAACAAAACATCGTAGAAGTGACTCATATTAAAGACAAATTAAAGTTGCTGCGTCCGGTAAGTTATAGTTTGAATACGGATAAGTTAAATTTAAGTAAAGACGCTGCATTAAAGCTACCATTAAATGAAATGGGCTTTATTGCCCAGGAATTAAAAGAAGTTTTTCCTGAGCTTGTATCTGAAAGTGAATCTGGCGCACTTGGAATACGCTATACTGAATTAATTCCTATTCTTGTACAGGCATTCAAAGAACAACAGGAGGAGATTGATGCCCTAAAAAAGCGTATCGAAGAGTTAGAAACCAAGAAGGTGCAATAAATCACTAAAAATTGTGATTTATGAAAAAGTTTTTCATTTTGCTTATAAGTATTGTGCTATATATAGTGAATAGCACTGCGCAAGAGTTTGATCTGACATTCACCAATACGGAGAGTGGAACACAGACGCATATCGCTCGTAATAGTGTCACGTTAGGAGCTGGATATACATACACCCCGAGCGGAGGTACAATGAGTATTGAAATTCAAAATCCTGTAGTTACAGGGCCAATATCTTATAATGTAACCCCTGTTGATCCTCAAAGTCGCACATTGAACACTTCATACCTTGTTGGTGCCACCAATGGAAGTATTAATGTAAACGCAATGGGAGGGGCAACTTACACAATTCCTATTGAGGTTCCGCCCGGTTTAAACGGACTTGTACCAAATCTCGCATTAACTTATTCAAGCAACAGCGGACCCGGTATGGCCGGCTACGGATGGAACATTTCCGGATTATCTGCAATAAGTCGCGGACCAAAAACATATTATCATGATGGAAAAGCAAAAGGAATTGACTTGGACACTACTGACCGGTTCTACATTGACGGGCAAAGACTGGTTACGACCAATTCTTGTGCTTATGGCAATGCGCTAGCAGAATATCAGACTGACAATGATATGTTCACTCGGATAAAACAATACGGGACTGATGTTAATGGACCTGCATACTTTGAAGCCGAAACCAAAGCAGGAATAATATTTGAATATGGTAACTCAACAGGTTCCAAACAAAAAATAAATGGTTTTCAACAGGTTGTTAACTGGTATGTGTCCAAAGCATCAGATCTCTTCGGTAATCAAATCAATATTTCATACCTCCAGGATAACTTTAATGTTTATCCTGCAGAAATTACTTATGGACCTAATACCATTACTTTCTATTACAAAGAAAGATCTGATATCAGATTCTCTTATATAAAAGGAACAAAACTGCAACAAAGATTTTTACTTGATAAAATTACCGTTAAGTATAATTCAAACATAGTTAAATCTTATGAATTTAAATATAATTACTGCGGTTCTGATTATAATAAGTATTCTGTATTAAATGAAGTGATCGAGTATGGTTTAGGAACAAACAGGTTAAATTCAACCGCCTTTACCTATCAGGTTCCTAATAATGTTTCGTTTTCTCAGGCCTTTACTTTAGCTCACAGCTATATAAATTATAACGCCAAATTAATTAATGGTGATTTTAATGGAGATGGGAAGGAAGATATATTAAGTTTACCAGAAGGTGGAGGATGGAGATATTATAAGAATATTGGCGATAATGTATTTATTTTGTCATCTAGTGGAAATTTTTCAGTAACTGGAATACTTGACATTACTGCGATAGACCTAAATGGAGATAATAAAGATGACTTAATAATTCGCAGTCTAGTGAGTAGTGAATTTTATTATGCTATTTCTGATGGGACAACTTTTGGAAATGATGTTTTCATTTGCCAACCAGGAGGTTTTCTTTCATATCTTAAAATAAAATCAAGAAATAGTGATATAAATGGAGACGGTTTAAATGACTGTTTAATAATAAAAACGACAGGCGAAATTAAATGGTACTCCTATATTTATAATAATGGGCAATTAACTCCATTGGCTTTAAGAGCAACACTTAATTTAGGTTCATATAGTTCAACCGATCAAATCTTTTTATCGGATTTTAATGGAGATGGCTATGCAGATATATGGAAAATTAATGATTCGGGGACTAAGATATATGCAATTAGTGGCCAATCATTGGTAGAGTTATATACAAGTCCAACACCTACCAAGAATAATATATACTCTGTAGGGGATTTTAATGGAGATGGCAAAGCCGATTTATTTGTATATGGAACTACATCTAGCGATTGGTCTATTTGGCAGATTAGACTATCCACAGGAACCACCTTCGAGGGTTATCTTTTCCCTCAAAAGAAGGCAAATCTCAGAAATGATATTGTACGTATTGGGGATTTTGATGGTAACGGAGCTTCTGATATAATGATAACTGCCAATTCAGATAATGGATGGACAGGCCATTATTATTACATTTCGAAGAATTATGGTACGGATTTTCACTCCTATTACTATTCTTCAGGGCCACTTGCTTCAAATAAATATTATGTTGGTGATTATAATGGAGATGGTCGTGATGATTATTTATTGGTTGATGGAGTTTCACCATGGACAAGTGGATATAAGGTTTTTAATTCACCAGGCAAAACTAATTTTCTTATAGAAAAAGTTGGCAATGGTCTGGGGTATCTGGCAAAAATAAGTTACCAAAATTTATCTCAGGCTTTTACTTCTGTATTTAAGCGTGGTACAGGTGCCTCTTTTCCTGTTTCTGATTACCAAGGGTGCATACCTGTTGTATCAGAAATTCAATATGATAATGGTAAGGGGACAATGAACAAACAAAAATATTACTACGAGGGATTTAAGATCCATAAACAAGGCAAGGGATTTCTTGGATATTCCAAAACAAAACTTACAGATGTTACTTCAGGCATAATAACAGAAAATACGTGCAGTTATAATACAACTTATTTTTGTCCGTCAGTATCTAGTTCGTCTAAAAGTATATCAGGCAGTGGACCTTATGAAACTGAAACTAATACATGGTCTGTAAAAGTACTGCACACAGGTAAAAAAAGAATATTTCCCTATATTCAGTCATCCACCCAAACCAACAGTTTAACAGGTCATTCGGTAACAGTTACTTCAAATTATGATAATTATGGAAATCTCTTAACAATTGCAAAGGCTTATAATAACGGAGTTACTCATACTACCTCGCAGACATATGAAAATATTGTATCTGCGACCAAATGGTTAATAGGCAGACCTCTTACAACCACAATTCAATACTCAGGAAATGGAAGCACAATAACCAGAACCAGTACAAGGGTTTTCAATGCTAACAACAATACCCTTACGAATGAAACCTGGCATAACAATACCACCGTTTCAGTACAAAGCTCCTATGAATACAATACCAATGGCACACTTAAAAAACAAACTGTTAAGGATATTTCCCGGAACATTTCGCGCTCTGTGGAATATACATATGAGGCTGGAAACGGAATAAGAGTAGCAACCATTAAGGATCCCTTATTACATACAACCACCATTACTTACGATTCATATGGGAGGTTGTATAAACAACAGGATTACCTGTCCAACCAGGTAACCTATACCTATGATAACCTGCACCGGCAGATTAGTATTGCTAAAAGTGACGGAAGTGGGGCTTCCACAACATACGCATGGGAAAATCCGGCTTCCACTCCTTTGCTTGCAAGATACTCAATAAAAACCGACGGACTTGACGGATCGCAGACAAAGGTTTGGTATGACAAGCTGGGCAGGGTAATCAGATCAGATGTAAAAGGCTTTGATGGTACTATGGTTCTTAATGATACTGAGTACAACATTAAAGGTCAGGCATACAGGGTATCTGAGCCATATAATTCCGGAAGTGCCGTATGGAATACGATTACGTATGACAATTACGGTAGAAAAACCGGATTAACCACTCCTTCAGGAGCAAATTCGTTCTGGCAATATACAGACAATACAGTTACAGAAACAACTGCCGGTCATACGTACACCAAAACCTTTGCTGCAGATGGCACTGTAATTTCAGCCACTGATTCTGGCGGAACCATCAATTATACATATTATCCCGATGGACTGTTAAAAGCAGTTACTGCTCCCGGAGGAATTACCACTCAAATGGAGTATGATATTGCAGGAAACCAGAAAAAACTGAACGACCCAAGTGCCGGTATTGTTGAATATACCTATAATGGCTTTGGTGAATTGCTCACCCAGAAAAACGCAAGAAACCAGACAACCACCATGACTTTTCTGAATGACGGAAGACTTCAGCAAAAAGTTACACCCGAAGGTACAACGACATATACTTATAACGCAAATAAGCAACTCACCAATATTAGTTCTCCTGGAAGTATCAGCAGGGCATACAGCTATGATACAAAAGGTAGGATCAGCACAACTACAGAAACCATACCCGGATCATCAAGTTTTGTAACTTCCTTTACCTATGATAATAAAGGCAGATTATACCAGATAGTTCATCCTTCAGGTATTACTGAGAGAAACAGCTATAATGCATACGGTTATCTCAGTGCGTTTGGTAATGGAAGCACTACGCTTTATACAACAAGCAGTGTAAATGCCCGTGGGCAAATTACAAGTAGTATGCTGGGAAGTAATTTGCAGGTGCATAATTCCTATAATGCATATGGATTTCTTACAGCTGCCAGTGCTGTTCCGACAAACGGAAATCCTCCTGTTCAATGTTACTCTTATGATTTTAATAGTGTAACAGGGAATTTAAATAATAGAATCAGATATACACCAAGTACCTCAATCCAGGAGAATTTTGAGTATGATAACCTGAACCGGCTTGACAGGGTATATCGTGGCAGTACTACTCTGTTGGATATGGCTTATGATGGCAACAAAGGCGGAATAACTACAAAATCCGATATAGGAACATTGAGCTACGACATTCAGGGAAAACCTTATGCTTTAGGCTCCATTAATCCCTCAACAGGTTTGATCCCGGCGACTCTTGACTCAATAACCTACACCTCTTTTGAAAGCGTGAATTTGATTTGGGAAGGTGATCATAAAGCCTATTTTACTTATAATTCCGATAACGAGCGGGCGAAAATGGTTGTTCAATATAACAACAGTGATATCTTAACCCGGTGGTACCCTAATTCCAGATATATCAAGGAAGTCGCAGGTGGAACGACCAAGGAATATACATTTTTGGGAGGAGATGCTTACTCGGCACCTGTTGTTGCTATTAAACAAGGGAGTACAACAACATATTATTATTTGCTGAGGGATCATTTGGGCAGCATAACACATGTAGTGAATGCGTCCAACTGTTCACTGGCTGCGGAATATAGTTATGATGCCTGGGGGAGGATGAGGAATGTTTCTACATGGGCCAATTATGTACCAGGTTCCGAACCTGCATTAATGATTGCCGGAAGGGGTTTTACCGGGCATGAACACCTTCCTTGGTTTAACCTGATCAATATGAACGGAAGGGTTTATGATCCGCTTACCGGCCAGTTCCTCAGCCCGGATAATTACGTTCAAAATCCCGGTTTTACGCAAAGTTTTAACAGGTATACCTATTGCCT
>CAZLLD010000051.1:0-26293 GCA_964560225.1 uncultured Bacteroidales bacterium | reverse complement strand
GCAGGATGAGTTCCTTATCCTGGATGTCGGATTTTTCCATCATGGTCTTGAAACCTTCCCAGTCCTCGGGGGTGGTCATGGATTTCAGGAAATCGGTAGCTTCAGCTTCGGTGATTTTTTTGTCTTTCAATGCTTTCTTGAAGTATTTTTCAGCTGAAGTTCCGCGATTGGCTGAAAGTTTTTCATTCAGATCAACAGCTCCGTCAGGTGATGCATAAGCAGAAATCTTGGCACCCTTGATTTGCCTTGTAGAATCAGCTTTTGCTTCAGTAATTTTCTGTTCGAAAGCAACCACATCTTCTGATTTCAGTTCAGTTTTGCGGACATCAGCTTTGTTGATCACGTAGTGGATATCAGCAGTATAACTTTCCGGTATAATCCGCTGGAAATTGTCCTTCATACCAATGGTTTGCGGATCAACCTTAACCAGCATTTCTGTGGCAACTATACCGTCTGCAATTTTTGCAGAACCGAATTCAACAGGATCACCTTCCTTAATGCGGGCTGAATAATTAACAAAAAGTTCTGACTTTGCCATTTCAGGTTTATAGGGTACTGAGCCGGTAAAAGTATATCCACCACCTGCGTAGGGAATAACTTTATTGTTGGCTTCAACTTTTTCGCCCTGTAAGGTAATGGAAGGATATTCAACCTGTCCGCCTTCGTATTTCAATACCGGTGTTGCAACAACAACAGCCTTCTTGTTAAAATACTTCTCCGGGAATTTAACGTCGCCGGTTACTTTAACCTCGCCAGCCTGTGAAACAAGGGGATTCGGCTTAACCTCATATCCTACTTCGGGAGAATCATCCCTCATTTTGGTAAGGCTTGCACAACCGCTTATCAGAATAGCGGCAAGAACAATAATGGTTAGGTAGTTCAGTCTAATTTTCTTCATAATCTAATAATTATTTGTTTTAAAATAGAATTGCTGTGTAATATTATGATGTAAACAAACTTACAAATGTTTTGCGTATTAAAGAAAAAAAATATTGAGTAGCTTTTAACATTTTAACAAATGTAATAAAAATATTAAATCTTTTAAAATCAACCTTGTTATAACCCCAGTCGAATGATTTCAGGGAAACACAAAAACCGGGCCAAAATAATGAACAGTGGTGAATCAATTACGGTGGGACATTCATATATGGGGTAAATGAGGAGGCATTAGACCATAGTTGTTTGCTTTGCAAATTATTGTATAGAACAAAACACCTGCTTTGTAAATTTGAAACGGGTTATGAAAATGTGCTATCCCCCTTTGGAGGGGGCGGGGGGAGGATTATAGCGCGCTACTAATGTTTATTACAATTAAATTTTCAGAACATAATTCAACCACGAAAAACAAAATGAATCCATGTAGGTCCACCCCCTGACCCCCGCCAGCGGGGGACATCGCTATGTTCAGCCTTAACTGCTAATATCATGTCGCGAACAATTGCAAATGAATAGCTATAAATAAAATACATCGTTAAGCTGACGGCTATGGTCAAGAAATTCCGCCCGGAAGGAGTATAAAAAAAACTGCCGGAAAATTTCCGGCAGTTCAATCTCATTATATATGGCAATGCAGGTTAGTCCCTGTGTTCGCGAGGGCCTCTGTGTTCTCTTCTTTCACGGCCGTCACCTCTGGAATCCCTCCGGCCTCTTGAATCACCCGAATGCTCTCTGGGAGGTCTGGGTGCCGGCGGTACAAAGCCCTCCGGAACGGGCAACAGTACTTTGCGCGAAAGGCTCAGCTTGCCGTTTTTAGAGTCGATTTCCATCAGCTTCACTTCAACCTCGTCACCTTCCTTAAGCAAATCTTCCACTTTTTCAACACGCTGCCAGTCGATTTCTGAAATATGCAGCAATCCCTGCTTACCGGGGAGAATTTCAACAAAGGCGCCGAAGGTTTGTATGCCCTTTACGATACCTTTATATATTTTTCCGGCTTCGGGTTGTTCTACTATGGCATTGATTCGTGCCACTGCAGCATCAATGGATGCCTTGTCAGCAGAAGAAACGAAAATTTCGCCCTTGCCGTCAACTTCTTCAATATTGATAACAGCACCTGTCTTGGCCTGGATATCCTGAATGATTTTTCCACCGGGTCCGATAACCGCACCAATGAATTCCTTGGGAATTGTCATGTGAAACATTCTGGGAACATGCGGTTTATAATCAGGCCGCGGCTCCGGAATTGCTTCCACAAGTTTACCCAGGATGTGCATTCTTCCGTCGCGCGCCTGGGCCAGTGCTTTCTTCAATATGTCATAGGTAAGACCTTCCACCTTAATATCCATTTGGGTGGCGGTAATTCCGTTTGCCGTACCGGTCACCTTGAAATCCATATCACCCAGGTGGTCCTCATCACCTAAAATATCGGAAAGAATGGCATAATTACCGCTTTTGGTATCGGTGATCAATCCCATGGCGATACCGGAAACAGGACGTACCATCTTTACACCGGCATCCATCAGTGCCATGGTGCCTGCACATACCGTGGCCATGGAAGATGAACCGTTTGATTCAAGAATGTCGGATACAACACGTATGGCATACACATTGTCTGCCGGTATCATTCTTTTCAACGCGCGGTGAGCAAGGTTGCCGTGACCTACCTCACGCCGGCTGATGCCACGCGAAGGTCTGGCTTCACCTGTGGAGAAAGGGGGAAAATTATAATGCAATACAAACTTTTCAGTACCCTGTATCAACACCTCGTCAATTTCCTTTTCATCGAGCTTGGTCCCCAGAGTTACCGAAGTCAGCGACTGGGTTTCACCACGTGTGAAAACAGCTGAGCCATGGGCCGTGGGGAGGTAATCCACATCGCACCAGATGGGTCTTATTTCAGTAGTTTTGCGGCCGTCAACACGGAGTCCTTCGTTCAGAATCAGGTTGCGTACAGCTTCTTTCTCAACATCATGGAAATAACGGTTAACAAGCGCTTCCTTTACTTCCGTGCCTTCGGGCAGTGAAGCTTTGAAATCGGCTATAACCTGCTCCAGTGCATCATGACGCTCATGTTTTGCAGGGGTCGATTTGGCTATCTGGTAAAACTTGTCATAACCTTCTTCCCAAATCCGCTTGCGCAACTCTTCATCATGAACCTCATGTGAATAAACCCTTTTGTGCGATTTGCCGGCTTCTTCCATCAGATCGAGCTGGGCCCTGCACTGTACCTTAATGGCTTCGTGAGCAAATTTCAAAGCTTCCAGCATGTCATCTTCCGAAACCTCGCTCATTTCGCCTTCCACCATCACAATATTTTCCAGGGTGGCAGCTACCATGATATCTATATCGGCTTTGGAGATGTCGCCAAAGGGAGGATTGATCACCAATTTGCCGTCAATGCGGGCTACTCTCGCTTCAGAAATGGGGCCCTTGAAAGGAATGTCGGAAACCATAAGTGCCGATGAAGCTGCCAGTCCGGCCAGTGCATCAGGCATGGTATCCTTGTCGGCCGATATCAGCATCACGTTAACAAACGTATCGGCATGGTAATCATCGGGGAAAAGGGGACGAAGCGCCCGGTCAATCAATCTCGAAATCAATATTTCATAATCGCTGGGGCGGGATTCTCTTTTCAAGAAGCCACCCGGAAAACGACCGATGGCAGCAAATTTCTCCTTGTACTCTACCTGAAGCGGCATGTAATCACTATCTTCTGCACCTTCTTTTGCAGATACCACAGATGCAAGCAACATGGTGTTGCCCATTCTCACCACCACAGAACCGTCGGCCTGTTTTGCCAGCTTGCCGGTTTCGATGGTAATTGTTCTTCCATCTTCAAGGGTAATTGTTTTTTCAAATGTCTTAAACATATTCTGACTGTATTAATATAATGAAGGCCCTGAAGGGCCTGATATGAAAAGAAAAAGGCAATCTCAGGATTGCCCTTTTCAGAATTATTTACGAAGATTCAGCTCTTTCAAAATAGAGCGGTATTTCTCGATATCACGCGTGCGGAGATAATCCAGCAGCCTCCTGCGCTTTCCGACCAACCTGAGCAATGCCCTCTGCGTAGTAAAATCCTTCTTGCTGGTTTTCAAATGCTCGGTAAGGTGGTTAATCCTGTGTGTGAACAGGGCAATCTGACTTTCTGCAGAACCCGTATTGGATTCCTTCTTGCCAAATGTCCTGAAAATATCCTTCTTAATTTCTGTTGTTAAATACATAGGTGCTAATTAATTACTCTTCTTCAAAAAATTGAGATGCAAAAGTATCTATTTTTTTTCACAAATCAATGCATTATCTGCAAAAAAATCTTTTACTATACCTGTGAACCAGACTTCGGGCTTGGAGGACTACCCAAAGAAGGCAGGCTATAAACCCCGGGTGATGATGTGGGAACCTACCGAACAGGCCAGGCATCTTTTTTTGCTGCAATATTCCTTCATCAGTTGAATAATACCCTGGCTGTAGAAAGCAGAATCAGGCGAAGCCACAATCGATGTCCATTGCCTGGTGTACCGGTTGTTTTCAGCCGGTATGTCTTGCAGCCATCTGAGCGCCTTGTCTTTCAAATCATCACGTGCGGTCATCCTCCCGTACTGGAACAAAAAGGGGATCACGGTATTGATCACCAGGGTCTGAAAAGCTTCCTTTCCCAGTCTTTTGACCATGCGCACCGAACGGGATTCGAAGTTGTAATGCGTATTCCAGTATTCCGATGCAATTACACTGAAAAACTGCTGTAAATCCTGTGCCGTACCGCATGTCAATACCTGCGAGAATAAATCCGGATGTTGCAGCACCGACGCAAACTGGGCAATGCGTACAGTAGGGAAGTTCACCGGCCTGAGCCGGAGGAATTTCCACAGGTGCTTCTCCAAAGGCTTCAGATGGTACTTGTTTTTCAGGTGCAGGTATTCCTCGCGAAGCTGCGTGTAATAATCATCGTACAACCTGCCTTCCTCCAGGAATCCCGCCTGCCCCATCAACAATGCCTCAACCTGCAAGGGATTATCGCGGTGCCGCATCAGGCAGGATAAGGGGACTGAACGGGCAAGCATTTCAAATGGCATGGCATTGAGTCCAAACCCAAACGCGCGGGCCAGGCAAACATAGAAAACCTCATCCCAGCTGTTCCGGTATTGTTCGAGCAATCCGGCAATATGACCTGTTTTCTGCTGCAGGCGTTCGATTACCAGTGAACTGATCCACAGATCGACAATCAGGGAATCCACCATTCCTATCTTTTCACTGCACGGCAGGCAGGTTGTTTGTGATAGCAACCGGCAATAATTCTCATACAACCCGGGGTTAAACTTCAATTCCACTGTTGGTATGGCTTCCCCGGTACTCCGGTAAACAGGCTGGTTGTGCTCATATACCACATGCAGGATCACATTGTCATACGCTTTATCGCGCTGGTGTTTGTGAATTTTCCAGTCTGATGATTTCAAATGAATTTCCACATTGCCGGCCCAGGTAGTACTGCCTATCTGTATGCGGGTGTTCACAAAGTCGGGACCCGCATCACGGTTGTGCTCGCCCAGGTTAAATACCCTGATTTCATCACCCGTATCAGCGATGATTCCTTCCCGGTCAAAAAGCCCGTATTTCCAGACAAAATGCAAGAAATCTTCAGTCATAACGTAACGTGTTAACCCTGTTGCTTAAACCAACCCAACAACTGACAACCTGCCGCACAAAACGCAAAAATCGCAATTCCCTATATTTTCTTTTTCAGCAACTCCTGCATTTGTTGCTGCACTTCCCGAGCCTTATCACGTGCTGCCAGGGCGAATTTTTCCGAATCATCGGCATAAATGATCGCACGCGACGAGTTCACAATCAGTCCGCATTGCTTGTTCATTCCGTATTCAGCCACCTCGGCCAGATCTCCGCCCTGGGCACCCACTCCGGGAATCAGCAGGAAGTGATCGGGCAGAATTTCGCGCACCTTAACCAGCATGGCTGCTCTAGTTGCACCGACTACATACATCATATTGTCCGTGTTTCCCCACTGGGCTGTTTTTCTGAGCACGGTTTCAAACAACCTTTCGTGGTCCGTATTGCTGATCATCTGAAAATCATCGGCTCCCTGGTTGGAGGTGAGCGCCAGAACAACCACCCATTTACCCGGATATTGCAGAAAAGGGGTTACCGAATCTGATCCCATATATGGGGCTACAGTTACCGCGTCACAGGGAAGGTTATCGAAAAAGGCGCCGGCATATTTTCTGGACGTATTGCCAATATCACCCCGCTTGGCATCGGCAATAATAAACATATCGGGGTGCCTGTCGCGTATGTAATTGACCGTCAATTCAAACTGATGCCATCCGGCAGCTCCATAACATTCATAAAACGCAAGATTGGGCTTATAGGCAATAACCAGGTCGTGTGTGGCATCCACAATTTGCCTGTTGAACTCAAACAGAGGAAACTCCGTATCCCTTAAAGGCAGGGGAATTTTCTCCAGTTCGGTATCCAAACCAATGCACAGGAAGCTCTTCTTCCTGCTGATTTCTTCAAATAGCCGGGTTCCATCCATCGTTTTGGTTAATTTATGCCAGGGCACTCACCTTAAGCCGTTCTGCGTTTTCCGCCATTTGCAGCTGACTAATGATTTCGTGTATATTGCCATCGAGAATGTTCGGAAGATTGTAAATGGTCAGGTTGATCCGGTGATCGGTCATGCGCCCTTGCGGGTAGTTGTAAGTACGGATTTTGGCTGACCGGTCACCCGTGGAAACCATGGTTTTGCGCTGGCTGGCAATGCCATCGAGATATTTCTGGTATTCAATGCTGTAAAGCCTGGTCCGCAATTCCGCCATGGCTTTTTCCAGGTTTTTCAGCTGTGATTTCTGGTCCTGGCACGATACTACAACACCAGTGGGAATATGGGTGAGCCTAACGGCAGAGTAGGTAGTGTTAACCGATTGTCCGCCCGGCCCAGATGAGCAGAAGCGGTCGATACGAATGTCTTCCTGTTTGAGTTCAATATCAACTTCTTCAGCTTCAGGCAAAACAACAACCGTGGCAGCTGACGTATGAACTCTGCCCTGCGTTTCAGTCTGGGGAACCCGCTGAACCCGGTGAACACCCGATTCGTACTTAAGTACTCCATATACACCATCACCTTTGACAATGGCAATGATTTCCTTGTAACCACCGGCAGTACCTTCGGTATAATTTGAGATCTCCATCTTCCAGCCCTTCTGCTCACAGAATTTGGAATACATGCGGAACAGATCGCCCGCAAATATGCTGGCCTCGTCGCCGCCGGTGCCGGCCCTGATCTCGAGAATGGCATCCTTGCTGTCCTGCGGATCGGTAGGAAGCAGCAGTATTTTCAGGTTTTCCTCCATCTCATCCACCTTCCCCATGAGTTCGTCCAGTTCGGTTTTGGCCATCTCCCTCATTTCATCATCTTTTTCATCAGCCAGGATAGCCTTTGCGGAATCAATATTACTTAAGGTATTTTTGTATTCCAGGTAGGCTGCAATAACCGGACTTAATTCCTTATATTCCTTATTCAACTGGATAAAACGCTTCATATCGTTCATCACATCAGGCAACGTCAGCAACCTGCCCACCTCCTCAAACCGCTTTTTTACATCTTCAAGTTTGCCCAGAATTAAATCACTGCTCATGTAATTCTAAAAATTATAGTATAAAAATAATGTTCTTAATAAACGAATGTGCCCACCTCACTTTTGATGGTCAGTTTGTTGCCGGAACAGGCTTCTGTCCGCCCGATAATCCTGCCTTCAACGCCAAGTTCATTGGCCATTTGAATAATGTCTGCAGCAATGTCTTCACTGGTGTATATCTCAAACCGGTGCCCCATGTTGAAAACTTCATACATTTCATCCCAGTCTGATTCCGAAGAATCGTGAATCATGCTGAACAGCGGCGGGATGTCAAAGAGGTTGTCTTTAATAATGTGCAGGTCATTGACGAATTTGAGCACTTTGGTTTGCCCTCCTCCGGAGCAGTGAATCATCCCGTGTATTCCGGAACGGTGTTTGTCGAGAACCCGCTTTACGACCGGGGCATAGGTACGTGTTGGCGAAAGCACCAGCCGTCCGGCATCAATACCCAGGTCTTTGACCTTTTGGGTAAGCTGGTACTTGCCTGTGTAAACCAGTGATTTCGGAATGAGGTCATCGTACGATTCAGGATATTTCTCGGCCAGGTAGTTGACAAACATGTCGTGTCGTGCCGAAGTAAGTCCGTTGCTGCCTATGCCTCCGTTGTATTCCTGTTCGTAAACGGCCTTTCCGTATGAGGCAAGACCAACAATTACATCTCCCGGGCGGATATTGACTTCAACAACCTCTGAGCGTTTCATCCGGCACATCACTGTTGAATCAACAATGATGGTGCGAACCAGGTCTCCCACATCGGCTGTTTCACCACCCGTAAGGTAAATATTCACGCCCCATTTGGCCAGTTCGTTAATGGTCTCGTCAAAGCCTTTGAGGATGTTCACCAGCACATCTCCCGGAATTTTCAGCTTGTTGCGCCCGATGGTGGATGACATCAGGATGTTGTCCACCGCACCAACACAAATGAGATCATCAATGTTCATGATCAGCGCATCCTGGGCAATTCCCTTCCAGACGCTGTAGTCCCCGGTTTCCTTCCAGTATATGTATGCCAGTGACGATTTCGTTCCGGCGCCATCCGCATGCATCACATTGCAATAAGCCGCATCATCCCCGGTAATGTCGGGAAGAATTTTACAGAAAGCATTGGGATACAACCCCTTGTCGAGATTCTGAATTGCCCGGTGTACATCTTCTTTTTTGGAGGATACTCCACGCTGGTTGTATTTTGAGGCTGCGCACATGCAAATAGGATTTGTTATAAAAAGTGGTGCAAAGTTAATAAAAGAGTTTAACAAAAAACCCCCGCTTTTGGCGGGGGCTTTTTACATCAACAAACAACTCTGTTCAAACCCAAAACTCTAATTGTATCCCACACCCAATGAATCCATCAGGCGCTTGCGGGTGAAGAATATCCTGCTCTTCACCGTTCCTATTTTCAAACCGAGGTTATCGGCAATCTCCTTGTATTTGTAACCCTGCAGGTGCATATTAAAGGGAACCCTGAAATCATCTTCAAGACTTTCAATATGTTTTTCAATTTCCTTTGCAGAAAACTGCGACTCGGGTGTTTCATAGCCTGATTCACGATTCAGGTTCAGGTAATAAAGATCATCGGTATGATCAAAAGTGGTGTTCGATTTTACCATCCTCCTGTAATTATTGATAAAGGTGTTTTTCATTATGGTGAATGTCCAGGCCTTCAGATTCGTATCGGCCGCAAATTTATCGCGGTAAGATATGGCTTTCACAAAAGTCTCCTGCAACAAATCCTGTGCATCTTCCCTGTTTGAGGTAAGGCTGTATGCATATCTGTGAAGACTGTCGCTGAGACTTGTAAGCTGGTAATTAAACTCTATGGCAGTCATGGTTATTTTGTTTTATTTTGTTGAGCAAATATAATACTTCTTTAAACATCTACCAAATTATTTATAATGATTCTAAATATTTGATCTCCTTTTTTTGTCTCTATTCTAAATAACTCTTTTATACTTTATCTGTTATTAAAGGAACTTACAAAGTTATTCTAAATTACGTCTTTTTTCATAAAAGATACATTTCCTATAAATTTGATTGTTTAACTTACTTGATATTTTTCATTAACACTCTATATTCCGACCTTTATATCTTTATATAAGCCGCCGGATCTGCTTTTGAAGTATCTGATTTACCTGATTTGTTCAGATTTTTTACGGTGCACGGTATAGTTTGCAAGCATAACCGTCAACTTAAGGATTTGATCGCTTGCGTACGCCCCTGCCGGTCGGCAGGGGCGTACGCAATGGCTCAACCCTTCAACTTTCCTGCTATCGTTTCGAGCTTGCCAATAAATTCCGAAGGACTGTGGATCGGGATCACCCTGGTGGGAGTTTTTCCTGATATCTGCTGCGCTTCTGAGCCTGAAACAAAAATCATCTGATCGGGAAGCAGGGCAGAAAGTTGCTCGACATAAGCAGTTAAGTTATTCCCATTGATAGAAGTACTGGATGAGGTAACCAGGTAACCGATCTTTTTGGTCTGCACCAGGTCAGGAAGATCATCCACAGGGAGTGACTGGCCCAGGTAAATGGTCTGGAATCCTCTTTTCTTTGCCAGATAGCAGAAGAAGAGCAACCCAAATTCGTGGTACTCACCTTCAGGAAGAAAGAAAATGAACCTGGGTATCCCGGGTTTATTGTTGCCAACCAGGCTGTCAATGGCTACGAAAAATTTCTGCCGGATGATACCCGATACAAAATGCTCCTGAACCGGTGAAATGGAACCGGTTTGCCACATGATCCCCACTTTAACGAAAAACGGGTACAATACCTGCATAACCGCTTCTTCAAATCCAAATTTAATGATAGAACGGGCCAGTACCTGTTCAAACCTGAATTCGTCCAGTTCAATCATGGCAAGTGTCAGGCTTTCAACCTGGTTTTCGGTGCTGCTGACATCCTCATTGAAACGATTTACCTCGCGGGCAATTTCATCCTGTGACAGTCGGGCTATTTTGGAAATCTTGAACCCATTGCGGTTCAGAATGGAAATATTCAGCAGCTTTCTCAGTTCGCTGTCACAATAGGTTCTGATATTGGTTGAGGTTCGGTGTGGCGCAATCAACCCATACCTCTTTTCCCATATCCGTATGGTATGTGCCTTAATCCCCGACAGGTTTTCAAGTTCACGTATGGTATAAGCACCCATTAACTGACGTATTTTACGTGTGTAAACAAACGGTATCCGGAAAGGTTCATTAAATTATCAATCGCAAGTTTTACGCAGGATAAAGATGCCATCCCTCAAAGGAAGCAACATCTTTTCAATGCGGGCGTCCTGCATAACAAATGTATTGAATTTATGAATACCTTGAGTTTCCTTGTCGCCGGTGACATGATCCGCTACTACTTTCCCACCCCACAGTACGTTATCGGCAAGAATGAACCCTCCGGTTTTCACTTTGGGAAAAAGTGCCTTATAATAGGCCTCGTATTGTTCCTTGTCTCCGTCAATAAAAACCAGGTCAAAGCGTTCGTCAAGGGTTGGGATAACCTTGCAGGCGTCTCCCGTATGCAATATGATCCGGTCTTCAAGTCCGGCCAGCCTGAAATACTTCAGTGCCACATCAGCCAATTCATCGTTGATGTCAATGGTATGCAGCAGACCATTTTGACCAAGTCCCCTTGCCAGGCATATAGCAGAATAACCTGTGAAAGTGCCTATTTCAAGAATTCTTGCAGGTTTGATCATGTGGCTGATCATTTCGAGAAACCGGCCCTGGAGGTGTCCCGACAACATGTTCGGATACACCGTAGTCAGGTTTGTTTCTCGGTATAGGCGGTAAAGAACTTCATCCTCGGCTGAGGTATGCGTCACAGCATACCGGACGATATCATCTGAAAGATCGGGCATGGTTCAGGTTACTGGTATAACAGACAGGACAATTGCTCTTCATTGAGCACATCATTGGCAATCTCTGTCAATTGTTTTGATGTGATGTTTTCTATTTTTCTGCCGGTTTCTTCAAGTGATTCAATTTTATCGAACAGCATCAGACTCTTGCCCATTGAAAGCATGTAGTTCTCATTGTTCTCCGATGAAATGGCAATATGCCCGAGTACCTGTCGCTTGGCTTTATGCAATTGCAGCGTGCTCAGCTGCTTTTCCCTGAGGAGCCGCAATTCCTTCATGATGATGTTGCGGCACTTTTCAACCAGGGCTTTGTCGGTTCCGAAGTATATGGTAATACTGCCCGTATCGGTATAAGCCGTATACATCGAATCGATGGCATAGGCATACCCCTTACGTTCTCGCAATGCCATGTTCAACCGAGAGTTCATACCGGGACCACCCAGGTAATTGTTTAGTAAATATAGCGGGAGCCTGCGGGAGTCGCCTATTTTATAGGCTGTATTTCCGATAATGCAATGAGCCTGAAAAGTATTGCGCGAAACCTGCTTTTGTAAAGGCTTGTAATGATATTTCACCTGCTTTCTCCCGGTGGACGATTTCATAACCGGATCATTAAACCACGTTTCAAAAAGTTTCACCAGTTTGCTGAACTGTATATCACCTACCGAGGTAACCACCATTTGATCGGTGCTGTAATTGCGTCTGATGAAATCTTTGATGTTTTCGGGAGTAAAAATCTTGAGGCTTTTTTCATTCCCCAGAATATTCCTTCCCAGGGGATTTCCGTCAAACAGCATTTCTTCGAATTCATCAAAAATAATCTCGGATGGTGAATCTTTATAGGAATTGATTTCATCGAGGATGATTTCCCGCTCCTTTTTCAGCTCATTGGCCGGAAATGAGGAATTAAAAGCAATATCGCTGATCAGTTCGAGTGCCCGGCCGTAATACTGGCTGAAAAAAGTACTGTGGATGCAGGTCTCCTCCTTGGTGGTATAGGCATTCAGCTCACCGCCGACATCCTCCATGCGGCTTAAAATATAGTAGGCCCTGCGTTTGGTGGTTCCCTTAAAAAGCATGTGTTCAATCAGGTGTGCCAGTCCGTGTTCCTTTTCCTGTTCATCACGTGAACCGGTATTGATAAAAAGTCCGAGATGCGCAACCGGACCCTTGATATATCTGTGAATCAGCCTGATGCCATTGGGCAGCGTATGAATATGGTATTCCGTTTCCGACATAGTGAGTGCAAAAGTAACAAATTATGAAACATGCCGGTAGTGAACTCAAATTCCATAATTTTCTCCAAAAAGTTTTGATGAATGTTTTTTTTATTTAGATTTGCACCTCTGAAAAAACAACTGGTGCCATAGCTCAGTTGGTAGAGCAACGGACTGAAAATCCGTGTGTCCGTGGTTCAACTCCACGTGGCACCACCACAAAAAAACCCTTCGGAAACAATTCCGAAGGGTTTTTGTTTTTAGCTGCATGCAGGGCACTGCCATTGGCACGGCTGTGCATGCAGCTGAAAAATATAGTGGGTTATGTTTTCCCTGATCCCCGGGCTGAAGCCCGGGGCTATTGATGCTTGTGGCAATGGAAGCCTGGGGAACACAGAGGTGAACAAAAGATGAGGTTTACAAAGCATAATTGCCTTGTGCCTCAGGCTGATAAACGATGTCTTTAATCAGAAACTTCTTTCTGCCAGCCGGGACCTCCCATTCAATCACATCTCCCTTTCGGAACCCAAGCAGGGCTGTCCCTATGGGTGCCATTACCGATACATGTCCCTGCCTGATGTCAGCGTACTGTGGATAGACCAATTTGAGCTTCTTGCTGATCTGGTTGTCCATGTCGGTGAATTCGATTTCAGTATTCATGGTAACCACATCCGGTGATACCTTTCTGGGATCAACCTTTTTAGCCCGTTCCAATTCGCTGGCCAGGCGGCTGAGATTTTCCGGGCTGGCTTTTTTTCGTAATGACCCGTCTGATAACAGCGTGGTAAGTCGCTGATAGTCCAGATCCGTAACTACAATTGAATTCTTTTTCATGATATTTAAAATTAAATAAGTTGCCTGGGTATAAAAAAAAAGATTTCTGTCACCGGACTGAAGCCCGGTGCAGAAATCAAAGCGGGGCTATAAAATCCTACAGATTGAAATTTCTGTGAGCCTCGGGCTGGAAGAGGATCTTGTCAATAACTACGGGTTCTTCAGCAATCGCATCCTCTTTCCGGCTATAACACATGTCGTGTTCCTGCAGCCCGAGCAGCGACAATGCCAGCGGACTGTAAACGGGTATGTCATCTTTTTCACCGCCGGCTGTATGGGAGGCATTTGTATCAGCCGGATAAACGATCCGTACTGTCTTGGTTTTACCCGATACTACAAACCTGATAGTCAGTTCGGAATTCATGGTAACTACATTGGCCGGGATCTCCTCGGATTTAATCTTATGGGCTGTATTGAGCAGCACATAAAGCTGATGCAAATTCTCAGCAGGTATGGTAGAATGTTCTACATCATTGTAAATCAAATTCATCAGCCTCAGATAATCAAGGCTCGCGATACTTCTTTCTGCAACACTCATGATATGGACCCCAGCTTAGTGAAACATTAATTAATTGACACTCATTACCAATTCAAGAAAACCCACACGATGCATAATTATGCTTTGTATATTGGTATTGTTGTAAATGTAGTAAAACTTACCCTGAAAACCAAATGGCAAATCTTAACAAAACTTAAAAATTTCAAGAAAATTACATTAGTTTAAAATACTGAATATCAGATTTCAACATCTATTCCAACCGGACAATGATCAGAGCCCATGACCTGATCGAGGATGTAGGCATCTTTGACCTTGCCGGCAAGCCGGTTGCTGACCAGGAAGTAATCGATCCGCCATCCGAGGTTTTTTTCCCTGGCCCTGAAACGCATGCTCCAGTATGAATACTGCACCCTGTCTTTGTGCATCATGCGGTATGTGTCTGTAAATCCTGAATCCAGTATCTTTTTGATTCCGTCAATTTCCACCTGCGTATATCCAGCTGTTTTGTTATAGTTTTCATCAGGACGGGCCAGGTCAATGGGCTCATGAGCCACATTCAGATCTCCCGTAAAGATCACCGGCTTTTTCGAGTCGAGCTTTTTCAGGTGTACCAGCAATTCTCTGTCCCATTCCGCCCGGTAATCAAGTCGTTTCAGTTCCTGGCCTGAGTTGGGCACATAGGCATTCACCAGATAAAAGGAATCGAATTCCAGCGTAATTACCCGGCCTTCCTGGTCATGTTCTTCCTTGCCGATATCGAGAGTGACTCCCAGCGGTTTAATTCGTGATAAAACGGCTGTGCCTGAATAACCTTTCTGAACAGCAGAGTTCAGAAAAAGCTCATAATGGTTCAATTCTTTTTTAAGGTCGGGCATGGTTTCGGGCTGTGCTTTGGTTTCCTGAATGCACAACAGATCGGGATTCAGGTTTTTCACTGTGCTGTAAAAGTCTTTTCCCACCTGGGCCCGGATGCCGTTCACGTTCCAGGATAAAATTTTAAGTGTCTTTGCCATGTTGTTCTGATTCGCGTAGCGCTAATATAACAATTCCCTGCAGAATATGTTTATTAGAACAGGCATGAATAGTAATTGAAAGCAGGATCAGAACGCAGATGATGTTTCAGTCAACCAGGCTCAGGTCGATGCCAAGCGCCAGCAGGATCAGAATAACCAGTCCCACCACAATGCGATAATAACCAAATGCCTTGAACCCGTGGTTTGAAAGAAAGGTAATGAAACCTTTGATGGCAGCCATGGCCACAAAAAATGCCACCACATTGCCAATGATGAGTATTTTAAGATCAGCAGAACTGATTATTTCATATTTCTTATAGAGTTCAAGCAATGATGCCCCCAACATGGTGGGCACAGCAAGGAAAAATGAGAACTCGGCGGCATTTTTCCGGGTAAGTTTTTGCGTGAGTCCGCCTATTATGGTAGCAGCAGCCCTGGACACACCGGGGATCATGGATATAACCTGAAACACACCTATAATAAGTGACTTCGGGTAACTGATCACCTGATCATCACTTGGTTTTTTGAACCAGTTATCCACAAAAACCAGTACTATACCACCCAAAACCAGGGAAACAGCAACTACCAAAACGCTACCGAGCATCATATTAATATAATCGTTCAGCAACAATCCCAGTATGGCAGCTGGCAGAACAGCCACCAGCAACTTCAGGTAGAAGTCATACCTGTGAAGAAGCCTTTTAACCAGCGAACCTTCAACCGGTGTGGTTCTCAGCGGTTCAATAAACCGCTTCCAATACAACACCAGCACCGAAAGAATGGCCCCAAACTGAATGTTCACTGTAAACAAACTGATGAAATCGCCCGGTGCAACGCCCAGAATTTTCTGGGTGATGATCATATGACCGGTGCTGGATATCGGAAGAAATTCGGTTAGACCTTCAACAATGGCGATAATTACGGTCTGGAATACATTCATGTTTGCGGGTATTAATTGAAAATTTCAGAAGTCACAAAGATAGACATTGTCGGCAACCAGAAAATAAAAGTGCAATAATTACGAACAATAGCCTAGATTTGTCAAAAATTAATCCGGATTTCTCATGCTTAAGGTTTCGTTGCCCCTTAAGGTTGGTTTTCTCATAACAATTGCCATTGTCCTGTTATTATCTGCAGGATATCTGACCTACAACAGCATTTCTTCCATTATTGCATCCATTGAGGTGAAATCAAAACCCGATATGCGACTTATGGCCATCAGGGAAATTGCATCGGATCTCGATAAAGCCGAAAACAGTGTGAGAATTTATACATTAACAAGAAAGCAATTGGATATCAAGCCTTATTATAATGTTCTCGATGGCATTGACGATAAAATCATTACCTTGCGACAAAGCAGCCGCAACGATACGGTGCTGCTTGCCCAGATTGATACCATCAGCAACCTGATCGAAGAAAAAATGATGATCTGGAACAAGATGCTCAATCTCTACCATACTGATTCACTCGACCTGTATATCCGGAGACTTTCAGCCAAAGTTGCCGTTTCTACACTGAATACCCAAGCTCCGGAGAAAAAAATTCTAAAACGGTTATTCGGTAGCCGTAAAGCCGAAAAAGCTGAAGCTGAGAGGCTTGCTGAAGAGGCAGATTCAGTGCGGCAGGCCTTGATCGAAGACATCAACCGGATTGAACATGAAGACAGCCTCAAACAAACAAAACTGCTGGTGACCGAATCCATGCTTGCCGCCACCGGCAATGAAATCAGGGATCGACTATATACTTTGATATCTCGCATGGAGCATGAAGTATACCTGTCAATAAGCGCCAACGCGGCTTCCGCCAGAAAACTGGCCATGATCACCTATCGGAGACTCGCACTGTATGCAGCAGTTGGCACGTTGCTGGCTACTCTTTTACTGTTACTGGTGATCCGTTATGTCAGAAAAACAAGGGAGGCTCAGAAGGCACTCCAAAGATCAAAAGAAGAAACCGAACAACTGGCCCATACCAAGGAATTATTTGTGGCCAACATGAGCCATGAAATCAGAACTCCGGTCAATGCCATCTATGGCTTTGCAGGGGAACTTCTTCACGAGCCCCTGAGTGACAGCAGCAGAAAAATGGCCGGTATCATCAAATCAGCGGCCGATCATCTTGCGCAGATAGTCAATGACATCCTGGATTTCTCCAGGCTGCAGAACTCCAAAATTCAGCTGGAACATGTGCACTTCAGAATCGATACACTCTGCGATGAATTGCAGCTTCTCTTCGAAAAGAAAACTGCTGAAAAGAGCACCCGGCTTATCATTGATATGCATCCGTCACTGCCGCTGGTACTCTGTGGCGATGCCTACCGCTTAAGGCAGATACTGCTGAACCTGATCGGTAACGCGGTTAAGTTTACTTCGGGCGGAAAGGTAAGCATTGGAATAGAAGCAGAGGAAATGACCGGGAATGGTTTCACCTTGAAAATTTCTGTCACGGATACGGGAATAGGAATCAGCAAAGAGATGCAGAGCAGGGTTTTTGATGATTTTACCCAGGCCGAAGCGGGCACCAGCAGAAAATATGGCGGCACCGGTTTGGGATTGTCAATCGTGAAAAAGCTGGTGGACTTGCACGGGGGGTCCCTTTCTTTGGAAAGCATTGAGGGATTGGGAACCACAATTGCTTTCCGGCTTCCCTATCAAACAGGCAATCCGGAAATGATACAGCAGCCTGCCGTCACAGCAGAAATACCTGACCTCATCAAACAACTGAAATACCTGATTGTTGACGACGAGGAATACAACCGCCTGCTGTTTAAAACTATTCTGAACCGCTGGGGTGCGAACTATTTAGAAGCCGAAAACGGCAGTAAAGCCATTGAAGTGCTTAAATCCGAAAAAATCGACCTGGTATTCATGGATGCTCGCATGCCGGTGATGGACGGACTTATTGCTGCCAGAACAATCCGCAATGAATTAAGAAAAGACAGGGATGAACTGCCGGTTATAGCCATTTCAGCAACACATACCTCCGATGATTTGGAAAAGTATGCTTTGGCCGGAATGAACGCCTTTATGCCAAAACCCTTTACCGAAAAAATTTTGGTTGATACCATTGTATCGGTTGTTGGTGAAGGAGCCGGAGCAGCGGCGGTAGCAGCTGCAGCAGCAGTCAAATCCCAAATCGCAAATCCCAACACACACTCATCCAGCATCCAGTATCCAGCATCCAGCATCCAGTATCCAGCTGCAGAAGAACCGGTAATTGATCTGGAGAGCCTCTACCACCTGGCCAATAACGACGTCACTTTCGTTCGCCAGTTGCTGGTTACCTTTATTGAAAGCACAGTGCAGGGATTGGAAAGTCTGGCTTCGGCCATTGAAAAAGCTGATGAAAAAACGGCCGGTGAAGTTGCCCACAAGATATCATCCCCATGCCGGCACATAGGAGCATCGCTGCTGTATGACCAGTTGAAATCGATAGAAGAACTTGCGCGGCATCATGAAAATATGGCTATATTGGCAGAACTTTCCGAGAAATCCGTGAGGGAATTTAGCAAGATCAGAAAAGAACTTGAAAAACACCTTGCAAAAATGGAAGCATGATGGTTGAGAACGCGGTAAAAATATATGTGGTAGAAGATAACGACTGGTACAACAGGCTGTTGGTGCATACATTATCATTGAACCCTGATTACCAGGTGAAAAGCTTTTTTAACGGCACCGATTTTCTCAATGCCCTCAACGAACCGCCGGATATTGTCACACTCGACTACAGGCTGCCTGATTCCAACGGGGCTGAATTACTGAAACACATCAGGCAGGAGCATCCGGGCATTGAGGTGATCCTGATTTCAGAACAGGAAGATATCAACGTAGTAGTCGAATTGCTGAAACTGGGGGCCCGGGATTACATCATCAAATCAAATGACATCCGCGACCGGCTGCTCAACACGGTGCAGAACATCCGGAAAGAAATGGGATTGCTGAACGAGATATCGAAACTCCGTAAGGAAGTTCAGAAAAAATACAGCTTTAAGAACAGCATCCTGGGCGAAAGTCCTTCTATGAACCTGGTGTATGAAATGATTGAAAAGGCCCGCAATACCAACATTACTGTTTCGGTGTACGGTGAAACAGGAACCGGCAAGGAACTGGTGGCAAAGGCCATACATTATAACTCAAAGAGAAAGGATAAAGGGTTTGTAGCCTTTAATGTGGCCGCCGTTCCTTCGGAACTGATAGAAAGCGAACTCTTCGGTCACGAAAAAGGTGCCTTTACAGGAGCCACCTACAGGCGTATAGGCAAATTCGAAGAAGCTGACGGTGGAACACTCTTTCTGGATGAAATTGGCGAAATGGATCCTTCCTTCCAGGTTAAACTCCTGCGCGCATTGCAGGAAAAGGAAATAGTTCGGGTTGGCAGCAACCAGACCATCAAGTTCGACTGCAGGATCATTGTGGCCACCAATAAAAACCTGAAGGAAGAGGTCAGGAAAGGGAATTTTCGTGAAGATTTGTATTACCGCTTGCTGGGCCTCCCGATCGAACTGCCGCCGTTGCGTGAAAGGGGAAACGACGTGCTGATATTGGCCAAGCACTTTATTGAATCGTTCAGCAAAGAAAATCACCTGCCCGCAAAGAAGCTTTCCGAAACGGCCCAGCACAAATTGCTAAAACACACCTTTCCGGGCAATATCAGGGAGTTGAAAAGCATCATGGAACTGGCGCTGACGTTGTCAGATCATGAGGAAATCGAGCCATCCGATCTGATTTTCGACACCAACCGGTCTGTTACCGGAGATACTTCGGATAACGAGCTGACATTGCGCGATTATGAACTGAAGATCATCAAATCATACCTTATTAAGTACAATAATGACATCCGCCTGGTAGCAGAAAAACTCGACATCGGCGTTTCTACCATTTACAGGCTGATGAAAGAAATGAAATAACCGGCGGTTCACTTTCCCAAATCAACAAGGATTTTCTCATTTTGAGAAAATCCAGACAAACTGAATCTTATAATTTCCTATTTATCTGGCTATTGCATTCAATGGCATGAAACGGAACGATCCTTGTCATAGAATCTCCGAATAACTAATAAAACTATCGGAGGAAATCGTCATGAGAAACGATAATATAAACACCAATCCCGTTAACAGTAATACACAGAACCAGGGCAACAAGGGCCTTGTACCGGCCCTTGTTGTTGCATTACTTATTGTGCTTACCGTTGGAGCCGTATTGCTGACTAAAAGCAATAAAAAAAGACTGCAGGAAGTCAGCATGTATGAAAACCAGAAGGTTGAACTGGCCATTCAGCTCAGTCAGCGTGATTCGATCATCAACGAATGGGTGCTTGCCTTCAATGAAATCGAAAGTGATATCAAAAAGATCACTGCCAGGGAAAACATGCTCAGCCTGCAATCCATGAATCCGGAAATTTCAAAGGACAAAAGGAAGGAGATCCTGGCCGAGCTTCAGCTGATCCGTGAAATGATCGACCAGAACAAGAAGAAAATTGCCAGTCTGAACTCACAATTGCGGAAATCGGGTATCAGAATAACCAGTTTGCAGGCCCGGGTTGATTCCCTGGATGCCAGCATTGCATTGCGCGACAGGGAAATTGCTTCGCTCAGAACCGATATTGAAAACAGAAATCTTGAAATTGGCCAGCTGGTTCATAAAGTGGATACCATGTCAGTGGTTATTGCTGACCGTGAAACCAAAATCAGCCAGCAAACCGAGGAAATGAACAAAGCGTTCGTGGTTTCGGGAACCTATAAAGATCTGAAAGAAAAAGGGCTGCTAACCAAAGAAGGTGGTGTACTGGGCCTGGGCAAAAAGGAATCGCTGCAGGAAAACACACTCAACGACAACCTGTTTACCCGTGTTGACATTACCAAAACACGCACCATACCGGTAAACAGCAAATCAGCCAAACTGGTAACCGAGCACCCTGCCAGTTCCTATGAACTAATCAAAGATGATGACAACATGATTGCCTATATAGAAATCAAGGATCCGTCGTCTTTCTGGAAAATATCGAAATACGCAGTGGTAGAGGTAAATAAATAGTTAAACACAATACGGCTAAACCAACTCAATCGACCTTACCCATTTATTTATTACCTCTGCTGTTGCCATGGGTTGACCGTTAAGGAAATGATCAGGGTCAACCCATTAACATACAAACCAGGCCTTCAGACAGGCCTGGTTTTGCTTTTTTGTGCAGCTTACCTGCAAAGAACCTCCCTGTAAAACATTGCCAATCCCTGCGAATAGAAACATCCGTACATATACCTATTCACTTTTAGTTTATTTGCTGACCCATTTGCTTTTATAGGTTGATATTTTTGCATACCAACGCAGGAATTGAAATAACTATAAAACAAATCCTCAATGAAAACATGCTGCTTTATCATCTTACTGCTTACCAGCACATTGACTTTCTCCCAGTCGGCAAGCGACATTTTGAATTTGCTGGTGGAAAACAACACCATCAGCCAGCATCAGGCCGATTCACTAAAGAATGAAGCTGCCTCGAAGCAAAAGGAAGCTGAAACTGCAAAAAAATCCTTTCCGGCTTCTGCTGCAAGGCAAATCCAGCTTTCAGGATATACCCAGATCAGATATCAGGCTTTGGATGAACAGGGTAATAATGACGGCTTTGACCTGCGCAGGGCAAGAGTGGATGTCAAGGGAAACATAAACTCCTTCTTATCCTATCGCCTGCAAACCGATTTGGCTAATAAGCCCAAGATACTGGATGCCTATGCCGAAATTAAGATCAATGACTACCTGAAAATAACCGTTGGGCAGTTTACCGTGCCCTTTTCCATGGAAAACCTCTATTCCATGAGCAAGTTTGAAGTAATCGATTACTCCCTGGTCGTTGATGCCTTAACCGGACGCGGTAAAGACGTGATCGGAAATCAGAATGGCCGTGACATCGGAATTCAGCTGGGAGGTACTTTGCTGAGGAACGGCGATTTGTCGTTACTGGAATACCGCCTGGGTGTTTTCAATGGTTCAGGTATGAATCTTTCAGATACCGCCAATGAAGCCAAGGATGTTGTTGCGCGCCTGGGAACCAATCCGGTTAAAGGATTGTCAGTTGGAATTTCTTATTACAACGGCTGGGGTAAAGCCATCAAGCCTGCAGCCGATTTTACGGGGCGCAGTCAACCCCGCAACCGCATCGGCGCAGAAGCAAGCTATACTTCAAACAGATGGTCTTTCAAGGGTGAATATATTTATGGCAGGGACGGCAATACGGATCGTTCAGGCTGGTATGCCATGGCCGGTTTTTATGCAATACCTCAAAAATTCGAGATTGTTGGCAAATATGACTCCTATGATCCCGACCTGGATGCCGATGATAACATATCGGCAAGATTGGCAGCGGGTTTAAACTATAATTTCAACAACTGGTCGCGCATACAGGCTTTTTACACTTTCAGGAATGAAGAAGGTGAATCGGTCAATAACAACTACCTGTCGGTGCAGGTGCAAATTGGTTTCTGACAACATTGTCACATCTTTTGCAAAACGAAAACTAAATAACACAAAAAAACAGATGGCATATGAAAGGTATTCTTAAAAACGAGGATTGGCTGTCATTCATGGCAGGACTGGCCATTATTCTTCTGGCTGCAGCAGGTTTGTTCTTCGCCTCACCCAAATTCGGATGGGCCTCATTTGGCGAGCTCTCCGGAAGGTTTGCCGATGCTTCATTTCTCACAGGTATCGTATTGACTTTTGCAGTTGTTCTGGCAATCGGACTGCTGACCTTGTTCCTGCGTCCCAAGAAAGTAAAAAACATTCTGGCCGGCCTTTTTCTGCTTTTCGCAATTGCCGTGCTGGCACAGTTTATTTCAGGGTCAAAGCCTGTTAAATACTATGGTTTTGAATACGTAATTTTCGCATTGCTGCTGGGAATTCTTTTCCGGAGTCTGTTCGGACTTCCCAAATGGCTTGAAGAAACCCTGCACAGTGAATTTTATGTGAAAACAGGTTTGGTTGTTCTCGGAGCCGGTATTATTTTCGGAGACATTGTGAAGGCCGGTTCTCTCGGGCTGATACAGGCCCTGGCCGTGGTGCTGCTGGTATGGTTTTTTGCATACTGGATCAGCGGGAAGTTGAAAGTAGACGATGAACTCAGGGTGATGCTTTCCAGTGCCGTTTCCATTTGCGGCGTCTCAGCGGCTATTGCGGCTGCCGGAGCCATCAAGGGCGATGGCAAAAAGCTTTCCTATGTAGTCAGTCTGGTGCTTATTGTGGCGCTACCCATGCTGATATTGCTTCCGCTTCTGGCGCAATGGTTCGGACTTAACCCGGCACAGGCAGGCGCCTGGATGGGCGGAACCATTGATACAACAGGCGCTGTGGTGGCCTCAGGCAGCATTTTGGGGGAAGATGCCCTGAAATATGCCACCATCGTTAAGTTTTCACAAAATGTACTGATCGGCTTTGCGGCTGTTGCCATATCTGTATTCTGGGCTTTCAGAAACAATAACGGTAAAAAGGGAAACAAGTCGGAGGTGAATTTCGGCCTGATCTGGGACAGATTCCCGAAATTCGTGCTGGGTTTTATCATTGCCTCCCTGCTGTTTTCTTTCTTTGTAGGAAATGAAACCGTTTCGGCTACCAAAGATTATCTGAAGAACATACAAACAGCACTCTTTGCCGTTGCTTTTGTGAGCATCGGTTTGGAAACCGATTTCAAGGCTTTGCTGAACACCGGTAATGGCCGGCCTGCATGGGCTTTTGTGATAGCCCAGCTTTTCAATATTTTAGTAACACTGGCAATCGCCTGGATACTGTTTGTTAATTACGCTGCAAAATAGCTTTTAAGCAATTCCTGCAGAATAACAGCGAAAGCGTACCTAGAATTTCTTTTTACATATAAACAAGGTATGGCTGACACCTACATTCAATATCTCTTCTGCCAATACCAGTCCTGATTTTTCAATAAGTTTTCGCATATCATCCGAATGGTACATCTGGCTGCAACCGTTGGCAATGTTGGTAAAGTAAAGCGAGGTGGCATGAAGGCTGTAGGTGGAGGCTTCATACTTTTGCTGATCCCAGTACGTCTCAAGAATGTACAAACATGAATTGCTGTTCATCGCATCGGCTGAACGTTTCAACAGGCCCAGGATATCCTCCTGTGAAAAACAATCGAGAAACTGGCTCATCCAGATGATATCCGGATCCTTTGGAAACGGGTTGCCATGGTCGAGCAAATTGATCGGGAACAAATCGACCCTTTGGCTGAATCCGGCTTCCTTAATATTGACAGCAGCTTTGGCCAATTGACCGGGAAGGTCAAGAATGCTCACCCTGACGTCATTGTTGTACTTTACGCACTGAAGCGCAAATTTGCCGGTATTACCGCCCACATCGAGTATGCGGCCGGGATGATTTCTGAAAATCACCGGCATCAGTTCGGGAAAGGCGTAATCAGAATAGAAATGATCAAAGCCAAACCAGCTCTTTTGCACGTGAGGCGGAAGCTGCGAGAGCCCTTCATATACAGTCGGCCAGTCGCCAAAAACTTTCAGTCCCGTCGGCTTTCCTTTTTTTATCGATTCCTCCAGCGTAAACATGCCCAGGTAATTCACATCCTGTGTAAAATCCATGTTCACACGTGTAAGCTCATCACAAAGAATAAACCAACCCGTTTTGGTGAGCCGGAATCTGTCATTCTCAGCCCAAACCACCTCCAGGCTTAATCCTGCCTCGAGCAATACTTTCACACCATATAAAGGAAGCCTGAGTTTTTCAGCAACTTCTTCCAGGGTGATTCCTGATTCTGATTCCTTGACCAGTTGCAGGATACCCAGGTTTCTTAAAGCCAGTGCCGCCTGAAACATGATGGGGCCAAAGGCAATCTTTTGTGCATCGTACTTTGCCTGTACCGCACGCTTTTTATCTGATCCGTAATTTAAAGCCATTACAAATTATAAATTTTGTCTCTTACATTAGAGTTATCCGTCATTGCGAGCCCTGCCTGCAGGCAGGGAGGTACGAGCGTGGCAATCTTATAATTCTGTCTTCCCTACCCCGGCGGGCCACAAATCTATAAAAAAATACTAAATGTCCTCACGCTTCCGGTTGGCCTCAAATTCATCCACCACCTGTTTGGCCAGTTCAATATCCTTTTGGGCAACAACTACTTTTATGGCGTTGACACCTCCTGGGGTTACCTGCCATGGCATGGTGGTTCCCCTGATTTCATCTTTCATGAAAGCTTCTATTTCGGCATTCTCAAGTAAGCTTTTCACCAATGCAGCCTCCCATTGGGTTCCGGCAAACACTTCTTTGGGCACATATTCTTCAGTCATAGTAGTAAGTTTTTGGCTTTTAGCTTTTAGCTTTTAGCTGTTAGCCATTGGCCGTTGGCTTTTGGCTCTTAGCTTTTGGCTGTTGGCTAAAGGCTAATAGCTAATGGCTAATAGCTTCTCTTAACCGCCGTGAAATTAATACCAAAAAACAACAATTCACGCAACAAAGATGGATTGCCTCCCAATTTCTTTTCCTTATCCCGAATGACTTCCGGGCTACTTCTGACATATCTGCCAGGAAGATAAAAACGGATGTATTCCAAAGAATCTGCAAGGACTTCAAAGCCCGCTTCATTCATAAGTGATGTCCACTTTTTCATGCTTCTGGCATTTTCATTTCCAAAAAGGATTTCTTTCCCGAGCTTTTCATCATAATGTAAAGTTATCCTGTTAAATCCTCTATTCAGAAAATTTCTCACATTGATGAAAACATTGCTGCCGTTTTCCTCAACAACAATCAGCTTCCCGTTTTGCCTGAGTGAGCGGTTAAATATGTTCAGGGCATCGCCAATGGGTTCGAGGTGATGCAGCGTATCCTGGGCGATGATGGCATCAAACGACTGCGGTAATACCTGCATGTCGAACAGGTTTGCGTATTCAACATGGAAACCGCTCACATCTCCATACCTGCTCCAATAATCGAGTCTCCGGCAGATTTTGTCGTAGTAGAATTCCAGGGTATTTCCTACAACCTCATGTCCATTAAGAGCCAGAAACAAGGATGTGGTGCTATATCCGCATCCGGCATCCCAAACACGGGCAGGTTTGGTTTCAAGGCTCCGGTTAATATAGGAAATCCTTTGCTCCAGGTAGGATTTTCTCCACAAATACCGTTGTTTGTTTTCGAGCAACTTGTAATACCCGCGAAGTTCCGCGTTAACCTCCAGTTCCTTTATAAAAAGTTCGAGAAATTCTGCTACTCCCATTTCAGCATATTATGCACCAAAAGTAGTAAAAATAGCCGTTGGCTGTTGGTTCTTGGTTCTTGG
>CAZLLD010000050.1:0-26788 GCA_964560225.1 uncultured Bacteroidales bacterium | reverse complement strand
CATGAGCTGGACCGATTACCGGTTGAAACTCATGACCGATGCCGCCCGCGACCTGGTCATCAACCCGGCCAAAGCTGTTAATCCAAAAGTTAAGGTGATCATAAAATATCCTAATTGGTACGAGCATTTCCAGGGACTCGGGTTTAATCTCGAAACGGAACCCGGCATGTTCGACGGCATCTACACCGGAACGGAAACCCGTGATGCTGTTACTTCCGATCAGCATCTCCAGCAGTATGAAAGCTACCTGATCGTCCGCTATTTCAGTAACATTGCCCCCGGCCGTAATGGCGGCGGATGGGTTGACCCTTACGGATCCAATTACATAGATCGCTATGCCGAACAGTTTTGGCTTACTTTATTCGCCAAAGCTCCTGAAATTACCATGTTCGACTACAGAGGCATTCAAAGTCCTGTAGTTCCTTTCCAAAGGGGTGCATGGCAGGGACAGCAAACCAGTTTCAATTACGATGCCTTAATGAAGCCCATTCAAATGAAAGACGGAAAGATAATTTTCCCCGTTACCAACGCACGCGCCGCAGGTATGGCCTTTGAACAGGTTGATCAATTCCTGGGTTATTTGGGTAATCCGGTTGGGGTTAAAAGCTACCGACCTTTCCACGCTACCGGAGAAGACTTCCTGCAGAATTACCTGGGGATGATTGGCATTCCTATGGATATCTCCCCGGTTTTCCCCAAGGAAGACAACATGATTCTGCTGACTGAATCGGCAAAATTCGACCCCGACCTGGTTCAGAAAATCAAGGAACGTTTGTGGGCCGGAAAACCAACCATGATTACTTCGGGATTGTTTAAAGCTTTGCAGGGAAAGGGTATCGAAGATATAGTTGAAATGAAGGTAACAGACCGTAAAGCCCTGGTCAATGAATTTTTATCGGGATGGAATACCCTCACCAAATCCAAAAAGGACATCCTCATCCCCCAGATTGAATACCTGACCAACGATTCCTGGGAGGAAATATCTGCCATTAGCGGAGCCTCGGGTTGGCCCATTTTGCACAGGGCACAATACTCAAAATCCAATTTGTATGTGCTGACTATTCCCGACAATTACTCCGACCTGTACCAGTATCCTGCAGAAGTACTTAACGGAATTCGCAAGGTTGCCGCACAGGATTTTCCCGTGAAACTTGAAGGGCCTGCACAGGTGAGCCTCTTCTGTTATGACAACGGAACCTTCATTGTGGAATCCTTCCTGAATGAACCGGTTACCGTGAAAATTGCTGCCAAGGATCCGATTGCCACGCTTCAAAACCTGGTAACCAATGAAACCATACCGGGAACAGTATTAACCAATCCGTTTGCACGCAACAGGCAGGTTGCACCTGAGCGTACTTTTGAGATCACTTTAAAACCTCATTCCTACAAGGTTTTCAAAACAATGTAAGAAGAAGCATATCCTGAGATACTGAATTCAGTATCCCAAGACGCTGAGCGTAGTCTCCTGACTACGCTCTTTTTATGACCCCCGAAAAGCTGAGCGTAGTCTCCTGACTGCGCTCTTTTTTCAATCCCTGTTGATCCCGGCCTCTGCTGCATTTTTGATTTTTCATTGAAACCTGGTAGGAATACGTACGTAAGATTCAGACAAACCAAAATCTATCCTCATGAAGAAATATCTTTTTTTATTTATTGCGTTAGTTGCATTCATCAGTTGCGAAAAAGATGATGATAATAATGAACCAATAACCGTGACCGATATTGATGGTAATGTGTATCAAACCGTCAAGATCGGCAACCAGTTGTGGATGGCCGAAAATCTTAGGGTAACCCACTATCGCGACGGGAGCGTTATTCCCAACATTACAGGAGATGCAGCCTGGACTGGCCTGACAACAGGAGCCCGGTGCTATTACGATAATGATTCAGCCACCCATGATGCCGTGTATGGTGCGTTATACAACGGCTATGCCATAAAAGACAGCCGGAATATTGCCCCCGAGGGCTGGCATGTGGCTACAAAAGAAGACTGGGAAGTGCTTATTGATACGCTGGGAGGCTTTGACATTGCCGGTGGAAAAATGAAGGAAGCCGGAACAATTCATTGGGATGATCCAAACACAGAAGCCGATAACACCAGTAAATTTTCTGCGCTGCCCGGAGGTTATCGTTCTGGCGGTTCTGGTACTTCTATATACCTCAATGAAATGGCTATTTGGTGGTCATCTACTCAGGATCCTGCAAATACAGAGCGTTTTTACAGCTATAGCCTTAATTATGATGTTTCAGAGATCAAGTCCATGAATGATGTCGTGAAGTGGGGATTTTCCGTTCGCTGTGTAAAAGATTAAGTCTTTCTGCACTAAAATACTCCCGAAAAGCTGAGCGCAGTCTCCCGACTGCGCTCTTTTTTGTTCATTCTGCTCTTTACTTCTTCCCTCTCATATCCACCGCAACGCTTGTGGCCCGTGAAATATAAGCGGCACAAAAGAACCCGAGTGCTTTTCCTCCCGAAATGTTACCAACTGCATTGGCCGGAGGACCGCTCATGCTGTAGGCATCACCTGATTGATCAATCAATTGAATACCATAAATAAAATCGTAATAGTTCTTTTCAACCGACCGGATCTCCAGCATGATGGTATCATTAGGTCCAACGTTCTCATTGACTATGAAGTAGTCCAGATTGCTGCCGTTATTATTGTCATCATTGTAAAGGTAGATTTCCTTTACGTTCTTATTCCAGCATGCCTTGTTCTGAAAAATCCGGGCAGCATAATAATTATTTGGATCGTCAGGCTCCTTTCCGAAGAACGCAATCGACAATATGGTAGTGTCTTTATCCTCCTCGTCCTCTTCAAAACCCAGGTCAGGCATTTCATAAATCTCGCATTGGATGGTGTCCAGGTCAATTCCTTCAGGCATTTTCGAAACTGCCGAATAATCGGTGGTGCCATTGAGTGATTCCTGCAAAGTAATCTCCAGCTCATAGGTTTTAGAAGGCTCTCCTGAAAATGGTATATCGGAAAGATACAAGCCCTTGTGAGCAGGACTTTCGGAATAAAAATAGGTATTGCTTCCCTCCCTTACCAAAACGTCTGCCCCAGATATGGTTTTTGGAGCCAGGGTATCAAAATAGGGTGAAGTCTTCGTTAAAAAAATCGTCTGCTGCTTGAGTTCATTGGTAATGTTTCCTTCCACCACCAGCATGTCGGGGTGATCATCCAGCTCCCAGCTGATCTCTTTTTCATATTCTGCACAGCCTGTCAATGCTAAAACTACTGCTAAAAAAATATATAATGTTGTTTTCATATTCATTTCAATTTTAAAGATTAGAATGAGAAATTCCAGGTAACAGCCGGCATGAATCCGAGAAATGTCTGTTCATAAGCCTTGGTTACATTTTCATGGTCTTCATCCGGACGGAAGTTGATCGACATGGGATTCGACCGGTTATATACATCAAATACCGAAACATTCACCTCACTGTAAAAACGGCGTCCGGGCTTGCCCTTCCATGTCAATCCCAGGTCGAGCCTGTGATAAACGGGCATTCGGTCGTTATTTCTTCCCGAATAGTAAGCAATTACGGCCTGGTCCTTATTAGCCTCATCTGTCACGTCAATACCCCCGGTAATATCTTCAGGATATGTTGTTATCCCGTATTGATAACGCTTCACGGGCGATGTAAAAGGCCTGCCTGACTTCAGCTGGAAATTGGCTGACAATGACAGCCTGGGCGAAAGATTGTACATGGCTACCAACGACAGGTCATGTGTGCGGTCAAAGGGCGACAGGTACCAACCTTTCTCCTGGATATCTTTGGTTTTCTTTTCTGTTTTTGACCAGGTGTAGCTGACCCATCCGGTGAAATCACCGGTAGCTTTCTTTACAAACAATTCAATACCGTATGAACGTCCCTTCCCAAACCGGAAATCCTCATCCATATGTTCATTGAACTGGGGTGTGGCAAATTCCCGGAATTCTATCTGATTGTACATATTTTTATAATACACCTCAACTGAGGTCTCCAATACATTATTCAGTGCATTCATAAAAAATCCGGCACTGTACAAATCAGCCAGCTGGGGTTTGATATTTTTGTTTGAACCCACCCAGATATCAATAATGGAACCCACGTTGGAATTGGACGCTACATGAACATACTGACTGGTGCGACTGTAACCGGCCTTCACCGAACTGTTTTCTCCTGTTCTGTAAGTAAAAGCCAGTCTGGGTTCCAGCGATTGAAAATGATGGTATATATCCCAATTGCTGTAACTTGCTGTATCCACTGTTATGTATTCGCTATTCAGCACATACGAGTTTGTTTTCCCCATATTCTGAAACAGGCTGTACCTGAGTCCCATTTCTACAGTGAGTTTCGGATTTACCTTGAATTCATCTGCCACGTAAAAAGCATGTTCCAGGGCCTTATTCAACGGTATGCGAAAGTCGTATCTAATGGTGTCGGTATGGCCAATAACCTTGCCAGGATTGAATTTATGCAGCGTATTCACCAGGCCCGCCCTGATGGTGTGTTTTTCATTCAGGTAATAATCCACATCATACTTTAGTGAATAATCCAGCAGATCTGCCTTCCAGTCGAATGTTGATTCCTTTTCCGATTCTGAGAATTTGAGGGTATTTCCAAATGCATAATTGTAATTGCTGACCAGCAGGGTCAGGTTGGCAAAGGCACGATCCGACAGTACGGAATTCCACCTGATTGTTCCTGTATAATTGCCCCATGCCATGCGATTTTCAAAAGCATCATCTGCCGAATTCATTTCAAACACGTCCTTGCCAAAGTACCCCGATATAAAAATCTTATTGCGGTCATTCAGGTTGTAATTGGCTTTGAGATTCAGGTCAAAGAAATAATAGGGCACTACCGGGGAGGTATCATCAAGGGCATGCATGGCCTTGGTGAGCAAATCAATATAAGCCCGGCGACCCGACAGGATAAAAGAACCTTTGTCCTTTACGATGGGACCTTCAACAGTAAGCCGGCTCGAAAGAGTTCCGATCCCCCCGGAAACTCCATATTTTTTGCGGTTACCATCTTTCATGCGCATGTCGATTACCGAGGACAACCGGCCACCATATTGGGCCGGCATATTGCCCTTGAAGAATTCCACATTCTGCAAGGCATCATTGTTGAATACCGAAAGCAAGTTACCCAGGTGACTGGCATTGTACACAGTTGCCTCATCCAGCATGATCAGGTTCTGATCGCGGCCTCCACCCCTGACACTTAGAGTCGATCCCCCGTCGTCGCTCGATTTCACACCCGGCATCATCACCAGTGTTTTCAATACGTCCACTTCACCAAATGCCACCGGGATCTGCTTCATGGTCTTTGATGACAGGCTCACCACGCTCATCTGTGTGGAGGTTACGTTTTCCTGAGCACTCTCTGCCTTTACCACTACCTCTTTTAATTCCTGTACACTTTCACTCAATTCAAAATCAAGTGTCATATTCCGGGTCATATTCAGTACCGTGTCAATCAATTCATACCCTATATAACTTACAATTACCTGCTGATTGCCCTGATTCAGCGGCAATGAATAAAAGCCGTATGAATTGCTTACTACACCCGTTGTGGTATTCTTGATAAAGATGCCAACCCCAATGAGTGATTCTCCGTTGCGCTTATCGGTAACGCGTCCGCTCAGGGTAAATCTTTGTGCAAAGGTGCCGATTGACAAACCGCCGGAAAATACCAGCAACAATAATAACAACGTTTTCTTCATATACTTCCTTGTAAAATTTATGTTCATTAATATATCAGAAAAACAGACAAATATCCATTTATCCTGTTTAATGTACAAATGACATAAACTCATGAAAAAACCCTACCTCAACCTGTATATAAAATTTCAAATACTTATAATTCAGTATGAATCCTGATAGAAAAAGATACGTTGACCACAAAAAAATGGCTGTTTACCGGTTAATTCCGAATTCAGCCGATAAAATTTTGAATTACTGACACCTAACCCTTAAATTTGATTACAAATTAACTCTCAAAACCACAAGCAAAATGAAAAAGGACATCAATTGCAACGCATCATCCAATGCCGTTTACGGACTCGGTTTAATCGGTGCCGCTATCTTCTACATCTCCCATGCAACAGGTTTCTGGATGGGCGTGTTGGGTTTTCTTAAAGCTATAGTATGGCCGGCATTCCTGGTTTATGAAGCATTGCAGAAACTGGGAGTAACCCCCTGAGTTTTGAATATAAACAGATTACTTTACCACGATTGACTTCCGGCTTACGGCGGAAACCTGGAAATAACCCTGGGCAGCGGGTTGAAACAGCTGTGGCAGGTTGGTCCGGTAGCTGATATTGCTCAAATCCAGATTCAGCACTTCATAAGCCAGTTTGTAATAATAATCATACATGGCTTTTGAAATGCTCAGGAGTTCAATTGTAACACTATCGTTTTCTTCAAAAGAGAGCGGTAGTTTTATATTGTTGATGTTCTCAACCAGATCGTCGCCAAAAATCCAGATCTCACTTCCGATGGTTTTCAGGGTATCATTGCATGAAGCATTGATGATGTAATATCTTGTATCTGGCATTACCCCCCCTGCGTTCATGTACGTATAATAACCCGCATCCCGTAAAGCACTTTCCTTTTCGTAACGGCAATACAATGAATCTATGCCGTTCATTTCAATAACTTCACCAGAAGATTTGTAGGTTGTTCCGTCAATATTCACTTCAAGTGTATATCCTACAGCAGGTTTTGCTGCACATACCGCGCTGTGATACCATCCGTCAGAATGATGAACATATTCCAGGGTGTCCCCATCATCGCTGATCACCCTTACGCGGGCATCTTCCACGGGCAGGCAAGAATTGCTGTCAGAAAGTGATACACTGTAACTCACCTTTACCTTTTGCACGGCCGGCTCATTGGTGAGTATGGCTTCGATTACCGGAACCGGCTGATGATTGGGAATGTCAGGAAATCCAATCAGGTTTTCACAGCCTGTGAACAACACAGTCATTAAAGCTGCGCCAATAAAGCCCGTGAATACCCTTTTACTCATAACCCTATTTCCCAAATTTAAATTCATAGGTTAGCGAAGGGAAAGTATTGAAAAAATAAAATTCCGTCATGTTGAAAAACCTTTTTTGATAACCGCTGTTCGGATCCTTGTCGGTATCTCCGTCCGCAATATCATAATAGGTATAAAAAACCACATTCTTTCGGGAATATACATTGAATACGCTTAGTGAGAGGCTATGTCTTGACGGTTTTCTCCGGTCAAGATTGAAACGGCAACTGAAATCGAGCCTGTGGTAGTCAGGCATACGCTGGTTGTATAGCTTATCATCGTTATAAAGCGGAACCGTTCTGCCTCTCAGTTCGTATTTGCCAGTGGGATACGCATAGGGATTACCGCTCATGTATACCCAGTTTGCGGAAACCAGTATTCTTGGTGTCAGTGAATAATTTGTGCTGATCACCAGATTATGCGGGCGATGGTAATAGGGATGATAGGAACGGCCTTCCAGAAATTCTGCTTCCCGCATTCGTATATTTGACCAGGTATAGCTTACCATGCCGTTTAACTTGCCTGTCAGCTTGCGCAAAGAAATTTCCACACCATAAGTTCTCAGCAGCCCTTTGATGGGATTCATTTCCGTATCGCGGTAAAAATAGATTTCTTCACTGATGGGAATCCTGTACTGGTTATGCAGCAGGGAATAATAGGAGTCAATGGAAAACTCAAACCGGTTCTCACTTTCGGAATAATAGAATCCCGCCGAAAAATGATCGGCATATTGTGGTTTGAGCTTGGCTCCTGAAAGCAAATACTTGTCAAACGGAATGATCATTTCAAACACGGAAACACCATGATAATACTGGTAATTGCGCGAAGCAGCAGCCTTCAGTGAAACTTCTTCAGATATTTTATAGCGTAAAGACAATGCGGGTTCCGGATCAATCCTGGTTTTTACATCATTTGGGTAAATTTTATCTGCCATAATTAATCTTAATCCGGCTTCAACCGTAAATTTCGGAGCTGGTGAGAAACTACTTTCCGCATAAACCGATCCGATCAACTGCTTATAGGTTTCTTTACCGCCCGATTCACCGGGCAGAATCATATTTCCTCCATGCACACTAACCGGGGGAAGTAGGTTGTACTTTGCTCCGATACCGGCGTTAATTCTCAGATTCGTTCTTGTAAAACAGGTCAGGTCGTATTTGAAATTGTAATTGCGAAGCCTGAACAGCAGCTGCAAAGCTTTGTCATCACTGAAGTCATAGCCCCTGAAACTGTGATCATACCAGCTTCCGGTAAGGGTAAAGTTGGCAAATAACTTTTCGGAAAAAAGGTGATTCCACCTGGCCGATACCAGGGAGTTTCCCCACTTGGTACCCCCGGCCTCCCAAAACTTGTCCCTGCCTGAATAGGCCGAAACATAAAAACGGTTATTGTGATTCAGCGTATAGTTCACCTTGCCGTTCATGTCGTAAAAGTAAAAATTGCCCAGTTCCCGGGTATCCTCACTGTTGTCAACCAACCGCAACAGCTGGTCAAAATAGGTGCGTCGGCCCGAAATGATAAACGATGCCTTGTTTTTAACAATGGGCCCTTCAAGTGTCAGGCGGCTGGTCAGTGTACCGATGCCCCCGGTTGCATTGAAATGCTGGTTGTTGCCATCTTTCAGCCTGATATCCACTATGGATCCGAGTGATCCGCCTGTGCGGGCCGGCAGGTGCCCTTTATACAATCTGATCTCTTTAACGGCATCGGGATTGATGGTGGAAAACCATCCCGAAAAGTGATACATGTTAAACATGGGTGCGTCATCTACAATAAAAGACGAGTGTTGTGGCAGCGTGCCCCTCACGTATAGTCCGTTCAACCCGTCGGTATTGGTTTGCACACCGGGCATCATTTTCAGGAATTGTACCACGTCTTTTTCACCCATCAGGGCGGGACAGGCATTTAGTATCCTGGCCGGTACCACATCGGTCCCCGGATGCAGGTTGATCATTCTGTTCAGCCTGGACGACTCCAGCTTCACTTCACTGATTTCCTTTGGTGCTGCAGATAAATCAAACGACAGTACTTCATTACGACTCAGAGCTACCTGTTTCACCACCGGCAGGTAACCAACAAAAGAACAGTGTACCTGGTAATTGCCCGGAGGCAGCGAATAGGAGTAGTAACCAAACGCATTGGACGTGGTTCCCTTTTTCAGTTCAGGAATGATTATGGTGGCACCTATCATGCGTTCACCGGTAGCAGAATCAGCAACATATCCCGACAAGGTGAAAATGTCCAAAGTCGTACCTGTATTGCCCGGCAGGAAAATGATTTGTGAATTTCTTATTCGGTAGCTGATCCCCGCCTGCCGGCATATTTCATCCAGAAAACCGCTCAGTGGGAACGCTTCTGCATGGATGGTAATTTTTGCATGAACCGGGATTTTGCTGGAACTAAAATAACAGGAAAGTTGGTATTTCTCGTTGAGCCGGTTGATGACTTCTTCAAAGGTCATTTCTGATGCAGCCAGGGTAATTTTTTCAGGCAATGCGTTCTCCTGAGCCTGAATCTCAGTCCCTAAGAAAATAATAAACCATATTGCCGCAACCAATCGCAACATGCGGCAAATATAACACTTACCTGAATATGGAAAGTGCCTGCTATTTTGCGCATGAACCTCCTTCGAGATAAATTTTACCGTCTTCGTACCTTACCCGGCTCCCGGTTGACAGGGAAATTACTTCCAGAACGTTATTTTCCTGGGGATTCGTAAACTCTCCTGAAAACAGGCAGTTTTCCAGTTCCTTTGCCAGCACCAGATCAATCGCAAAATAACGTGCCACATCCTGTACCGCTTGTTGAAGCGGCACATTGTCAAAAACCAGCTTTTGACTCACCCATGATGCCGCATTGCTGCTGAAATCGTTTTCCTTGATAATGTCATCATGCTTCCCGGTAAAGGTTCCTTTTTCTCCGGCCTCAAGTATCACGTGGTTCTTTTTTCCTGTTTTTTCCTCAAACAATACCTTTCCTTCCTCTACCAATACCTCTGTAAACTTTTCGCCTTTGTAATTATTCACGTTGAAACGGGTGCCCAGTACCCTTATCTGAGTTTTTCCCGCATCTACCAGGAAGGGTGAACCTGTTTTGCTTACTTTAAAAAACGCTTCGCCCGAAATAGAGACCTTCCTTTCTTTTGATGAAAACCTTTCGGGGTATCTGAAAACGCTGTTTTGGTTAACCCATACTTCTGTTCCATCTGAAAGGGTTAGCTGCTGCCTGTTTTCGCCCGTAGTAACAGTTATCCAATCCATTCCGCCATTGCGGCCGGAAACCATGAAGTATACCAGCGCCGACACCATAATCAGCGGCAAAAGAACAGCCGCAAACCGGTAAAAGACTTTCAGGTTCAGCCCCGTTCCGGGCAATTTTCGTTCAAAGGGAACCACCAGATCCCGTTGTTTTACAAATTTATCCCATTCGCTGTCAACATCCTCCGGGGTGGTTAGTTCCAGGGTACCGGTCAGCTTCCATACCTTTTCAAGCTCGGCATACACCTCTCTGTTTTCAGAAGATGCATCAAGCCATTCCTGCAATGTTTTCAGATCACTGGTCGTTATCCGGCCCTTGAATTGCTCAGCAACAATATGGTAAATTTCTGTATTCAAGTTCCTGGTTTTTTATATTGACAAATTTGATAATAAAAACCCTACCTGATTCAACCAAAAATAACATTGTAGTGCTATTAACCACATTATGAGGTAATTATTCATCATGAACGGTTTCAGTTTTTCCCGCAGCACCTTCATAGCCTTGGTGATGTGCTTTTCAACTGCTTTCACCGAAATATCCATTTCTTCGGCAATTTCCTTGTTGGTCATGTCGGTAAACCGGCTCAGCCTGAAAACCTGCCGGCACACGGGCGGCAAATCGTTGATGGTGCGATGCAGGCGTTCGAACATTCGGGTATCATCTTCAGCAGTTTCTTCAACCAATTTATCATGTTGCAGGGTTTCAATCGGAGCCAGGTTCCTTGACTGTTTCAGTCTGTTGATGGAGGTATTCAGAACGGCCTTGTAAAAATATCCTTTGGCTGAGCCCCTTATTTCAATGTATTCCCGCCGCTGCCAGTAATTCAGGAATACCTGCTGCACCACATCCCGGGCTTCATCCGTATCTTTTACCACGGTGTATGCCAGGTTGCTCAATGAATTGAATTCTTCGTGAAAAAACTTCTCAAATTCGGGGCCGGTCATGAGGCAAAAATAGAGGAAAAATTAAAGGAAAAGCAGGCGTTTGTTTTTTTATCAACATTTCACTAATATTGCTGCCCGAAATACCGGTCCCATAGCTCAGCTGGTTAGAGCACCTGACTCATAATCAGGGAGTCCTTGGTTCGAGCCCAAGTGGGACCACAAAAAATCCCGGCAAAACCGGGATTTTTTGTTTTATTATTCCTCAATTTTTTTCAACGCACAAGTCAGCAGCTTAATGATCCGGTCATGGTTGGCTGCCACAAGATTCATTTTTTCAGCCGGATCAACCGGTTCGTCACTTTGCCTCCAGGAATCATAACCGGTACATAACGAAAGAGCAGCATAGGCCATGCCCAGTTCATTGGCCAGAATAACTTCGGGCGCGGTGGTCATGTTCACCACATCGGCTCCCCAGCTGCGGTAAAGGCGCGATTCGGCCCGGGAGGATGATCGTTGCCCGTCAATGGATATAGTGGTGCCCTTGGTGTGCACCGTAATGCCCTGTAAAATGGCCGATTCGATCAGGTGATCCCGCAGTTCTTCCGAAAACGGCTCTGCCATAGACACATAATTGCTTTCGCCCGGATTCAGCTCCTCACGAATGCCGGTTACCGGCTGTTTGGTCATGTCGATGAACTGGTCGAAAATGATCACTTCACCCGGACAGATTTCTTCCTGCAGGCTGTTGCAGGTTCCGGTTGCCAGAATATAGGAACAACCCAACTGCTTCAGGGCATACATATTGGCCCTGTAATTGATTTTGGTGGGCGGCAATTCATGATTTTTGCCGTTCCGGGCCAGGTGATAAACCTCCAGTCCGTTATAGTTGCCGTAGTAAATGATCGGGTCAGGCTTTCCAAAAGGGGTGTTCACCTGTATTTCCTGTGCATTTTTCAGATAATCGGGTAAGGCATGTCCAGTTCCTCCAATAATTGCTGCTTTCATCAATATTCCGGGTTTAGGTTTTTCTCAGGAAAAAATGTAAATATACTTTTTTTGTTGGCATTTGAAATTCCCCTTTCGGTAATAATTCCGGTTACCAGTCGGGCCGGGGTAATATCAAAACCGAAATTGACCGTTCGGGTATCGGGTGCCAGCATATCCACTTCACAAATCTTCCCGTTTGCCAATCCTTCCATAAATCGCACTTCTCTACCATCGCGCTCTTCAATAGGAGTTTCTTTCGCTCCTTCACCCAGGCTCCAGTCAATAGTTGATGAGGGCAGGGCGGCATAAAAAGGAACATGATTGTCATGCGCGGCGAGTGCTTTCAGGTAGGTTCCTATTTTATTCACAATGTCACCATAGGCTGAGGCCCTGTCACTGCCTACAATCACCATATCCACCAAGCCCTGTTGCATCAGGTGGCCCCCGGTATTGTCAGCGATCACGGTACATGGCACCCCGTGTTGCTGCAATTCCCATGCGGTAAGGCGGGCGCCCTGGTTCCGCGGTCGGGTTTCATCAACCCAGATATGGATTTTTATGCCCTGGTCGTGTGCCAGGTATATTGGTGCAGTTGCAGTTCCATAGTCAATGCAGGCGAGCCATCCGGCATTACAATGGGTGAGAATGTTCACCGTTTCTCCGTTTTTGGCCCGGCTCAGCTGTTCAATAAGCCTCACCCCATGTTGCCCTATTTTCAAGCAATTCATACGCTCGTCATCAATAATTCCGATGGCGGTAAACAGGGCTGTTTCTATCATCTCTTCCTTAGTGGCGATTCCCTGAAGCGCCTTAACCTGCCGGTCAACGGCCCAGGCCAGGTTAACAGCCGTAGGCCGTGAAGATTTTAAATAAGCAGCAGCATCGGTCACCAATCGCTCATCAACTCTTTCATCATTCAAATTGATTACTGCCAGGTACATGCCCAATGCGCCCGCCGCACCAATCAGCGGTGCTCCGCGCAAATGCATGTCGCGTATGGCCGTGTACATATCCTCGATCGATATCAGGTCTTCAATCCTGAATTCAAATGGCAGGTATCGCTGGTCGATTATCTGCACCACCGTCCGGTTGTGAGGGTGTATCCAAATAGTTTCAAAATGATCGCCCTTTACTTTCATATGTTACCTGAAAAGCCTTTTTTTGTAAAAAATTGGTGTATGAAATTTGCAGATGCAATTTACAACGGAAAAACTGAAATTAAGAATATAATTTTCGACTGGGGAGGCGTGATTACCGATCTGCGTTTCGATGCCACCAAAAAGGCCTTTCACGATATCGGCCTTAATGTTTTTGATGAATCGGTACCCCATGATCCCAAGCACGATTTGTTTATCCCTTTTGAAATCGGAAAAATTTCTCCCCAGGAATTCCGGAACCGGCTGAAAGCAATGTCAACCCGGCAGCTTTCCGACAACGATATCGATCAGGCCTGGTGTACCCTGTTAGCTGATATTCCGGCTGACAGGTGGCGCATCCTCGAAGCGGTATCCAACAACTTCAGGACCTTTATTCTGAGCAACACGAATGCCATTCATCAGCCCTATTACTACAACCGGCTCCGGCAGATTTACGGCACCAATGGGTATGCACACTTTTTCGAAAAAACCTATTTTTCGCATGAACTGGGCATGCGAAAACCCGATCCGGAAATTTTTCAGTTTGTGATTGCAGATGCCCGGTTAAACCCTGAAGAAACCCTGTTTATTGACGACTTTAATGAAAATATTGAAACCGCTCAAAAATTGGGATTTCAGACCATCCACCTGAAAGCGCCGCTGACCCTGGTTGATGTATTTGAGTTATGAGTATCGATGACTTCGTAAAATAATCCCTATCTTTATTCAGTTATATAGGTTCACCAAATCATTCGTTTCATGTAAATCTTTGGCCTATGAAATCAATATCTATCTTCCTGATTATTTTTGCTTTAACTACTTCTGCATTCTGCCAGTCGGCAGTTAAGGCAACCATCCGGTTGAAAAACGGTAAAACCATTGATGCACACCATTTTGGCAAGCTGGTCTGTGAATCCAACCGCACGGCTTACAATTTCACCATCCTTCGGGGCAAGTTTCACGATGCACATACCGAGATCAGTGATTACAAGGATATTGCCAAACTCTCATTTGCTGGTTTTACTGCTGCTCCGGCACCTTCCGTGGGCAACCAAAAGGGCACCATTACCGTTATGAAGAAAAGCGGCGTCAGCGTAGCGCTTGAACAGGCCGAGCTGGTTATGTCATGCTTCAGTCCTGCCGATCGCTACAACGAAATCCACGTGCAGGTCATCAACCCGCTTACAGATGAAAAAACGGACGTGACAGTGGAAATGCGGAATATTGAATCGGTGACGTTTTAATACCTCACCCCTGGCCCCTCTCCTGAAGGAGAGGGGTAAGAGAGAGAGGGGCTAGGGGTGAGGCGTGCTAATGATGCTCATTATTTTGTCTTATCCGGAAATGCCGGAATGGGCGCAATGTATTTGTCGTAAGCTTTCATTTCCTCGAGAATCACCTCAATGGCCTTGTTCAGCTGGGCATCCTCGCCATTGTATTCCTTTGCCGGATCATTGTCTATAAAAATATCGGGGTCTACACCGTATCCCTCAATGGGCCAGCTCTTGCCATCCGCACTATAACTGGCAAATTCGGGCTTGTTGATCTGTCCTCCGTCAATCAATGGCAGCGATCCTCTGATACCTACAACACCTCCCCAGGTTCTTACACCGATAACCTTGCCCATTTTCAGTGTTTTGAACCGATAGGCGAACAAGTCACCGTCTGAAGCCGAGTAATTGTCAATCAGCAATACCTTGGGCCCAACAAATGCTCCGGTAGGATTCTGCGTACCCCTGGTTTGGTTCCGTGACATGCCGATCAACAACATTTCACGGTTGAGCCGCTCGATGATCATGGGTGAAACATTGCCACCTCCGTTACCCCGGTCATCAATGATCAGTCCCTTTTTCATAATCTGGGGATAGTAGTGTTTGATGAATTCATTAAGTCCTTCAGACCCCATGTCGGGTATATGAATGTATCCCACCTGTCCGTTTGTAGCCTCAGATACTTTGCGGATGTTGTCCTGCACCCAGTTAAAATAATACAACGATGACTCGTCGGCAACGGGCACCACAATCGTCTTCCGGCTGCCTGTCAATTCAGGTTTCGAATTTACAGCCAGCTCAATCTTTCTGTTAGCCAGACCCACTAATGCAGCATTGATATCCATAGTTTGATTGGTGGGGTTACCATTGATGGCCAAAATAAAGTCGCCCTCATTCACATCCACTCCAACTTCATTTAACGGTGAACGCAACGTCTCACTCCAGTTGGCCCCCTTCAGAATTTCATCTACACGATAGTACCCCGAAGCATCCCGACTTAGTTTTGCCCCAAGCAGCCCGGTTTTGATTCGTTCGGCTTTTGGCTTATCTCCACTCTGAACGTATGCATGTCCTACATTCAGTTCCGATATCATCTCCCCGATCAGATAAGTAAGATCATCGCGATGTCTTACGTAAGGAAGCAGGCTGGCGTATTTTTCATGAATGGCTTTCCAGTCGGTCCCGTGCATGTTCGGATCATAGAAGAAATCACGCAGGTGCCTCCAGCTTTCATTGAAAACTTGTTTCCATTCGGCTTCCAGATCCACCCATACCTTCATGCCTGATAAATCAACTGTTTCCTTTAATTCAACGGGAGCTGCCGGTAAATCAATTACCGCAAAAGCATTGTCTTTTTTAATCAGCATCTTTTTGCCATTTTGTGAGATGACAAAGTTCATCCCACTGCCCAATTCCTTTTCTTCTTTTTCTTCCAGATCAAACATCCGCATAGTTGCTTTTTCAGCTCCCTCAGCTTGTTCCATGTAATATACCTTCTGTCCGATGCATTCTATAGAGTAATAATTGGATGCTTTCACGGGTATTTCCAAAACCCGCGATTGAATGCCTTCAACATCCACCTTAACTTCCACGGTCTTGCTCTCCTCGGTTTTGGCCGGTACCTTATCAGGTTTAGCTGCCGGAGCAGGTTTTTCCTCAGGTGCCGCTATTTTCACCACATCGTCTTTGGCAGCAAAAGGAGATTTTTCCGATTTGGAAAGTACCGTCAGATATATTTTGTCCATATTGGCATAGGCATGATTCCACTCGGTATCGCTGTAAATGGGATCAAACGTACGGGCAGATACAAAAAGCAGGTATTTGCCATCACGACTGAAAACAGGTGATGAACTTTCATACCAGCCATCGGTAACTTCTGTTTTTATCTTTGTTGCCGTGTTGTATAAAACAATCTTATCGAAGTTGTCAATTTCGGGCTTTGAATAAGTGATCCATTTGCTGTCAGGTGCCCAGCTGAAGCTGTAAATTTCACCGGCATCGGATTGTTCTACCAGTGTTACTTCCTTTGTTTGAACATCCACATACTGAAGTCTGAATTTCTTGTCGTTCCACAGGATCTTTTTGCTATCGGGCGACCAAAGCAGATCAAAAGGATAAGTGTCGGCTTTACTGGTAAGCTGAACAGGTTGAGATGAGCCGTCCTGTACCTGGATATAAATTTCAAACTCACCTGTTTTATCTGAGAAATAGGCAATATACTTACCGTCGGGCGACCAGGCAGCATTACGCTCATGAATGCCGGAGCTCTGCGACAGATTCCGGGTAATACCTTCTTTTGCCGGAAGTGTGAAAATATCTCCCCTGGCTCCCAGCACCACTCTTTCACCACCCGGTGATACATCCCATGAATTGACAGATTTCGACGCGTCCCTGAAACCATCGCGGGCACTGGGAATTTCGTTATTGATCCGGACAGGTACTTTTTTAACCTCTTTTGTGGCAAATTCAAACAGATACAATTCACCGCCCTTTTCAAAAGCAATGGCATCATCTCCCAACGAAGGAAATTTAATATCGAAATCGGTGAAGTTGGTTACTTTCCTGATTTCGCGTGTGTCTGTCATGTAAACAAAGAGATTCATCACCCGATCGCGGTTCGACAGGAAGTAGATTTCATTGTTGTGCCACATCGGAATGATATCTTGTGCCGGGTTGCTGGTAATATTGTTTACTTCGCCTGAAGCATAATCATAAATCCAGATATCATCTGCCATACCACCTTTGTAATATTTCCAGGTCCTGAATTCCCTGAAAACACGGTTGAAAGCAAGTTTTTTACCGTCGGGTGAGAAGGAGCAGAATCCGCCGTTCATCAGTGGTATTTCGGCCGAAAGGCCGCCACCGGCAGGTACGCTGAACAACTGTCCGCGGAAGTCGTTAAACGAATACCGGCGCGAACGGTAAATGATGTTTTTACCGTCGGGACTCCATGCCATCACAATATTATTCGGGCCCATGCGGTCGCCCATATCATCGCGGTTGAGCGTGGCAGTATAGGTAATTCTATGGGGTTCGCCGCCTGTGGCAGGAACCGTAAACACCTCGGTATTCCCGTCATACTGGCCGGTAAAGGCAATGGTTTTCCCGTCAGGTGAGAACCGGGCAAACATTTCATATCCGTCACTCCCGGTGAGTCTACGGGCGGTTCCTCCAGTGCGGTCAACCGTGTATAAATCGCCTGCAAAACTGAAAATCAGCTGATTGCCATAAACAGCGGGGAATCTGAGCAGCTTTGCCTCCTGTTGGGCATTTGCTGATGGCAACAACATAGTGCATGCTATCAGGGCGAGAAGTTTTTTTATCATAATGGATTGTATTTATTTTTTCGGAATCCTTAAAGTTAAAACAAACTGAGCCCAGAATCACTGACATCAATCAGGATCTTTCCAGTCGCCGTGATCTTTTATGAGCGCAATCAACTCTTCGACCGCTTCCGATTCAGGTATACCCCGTTTAACAACTTCTTTTGCCTTATACAACGTAATCTTTCCCTTCCCTGCCCCCACATAACCATAATCGGCATCAGCCATTTCACCGGGACCATTCACGATGCAACCCATCACTCCTATTTTCAAACCCTTCAGGTGCGAAGTAGCTGCCTTAATGCGCGACAGTGATTCCATCAGGTTGAAGTTGGTACGCCCGCAGGAGGGACAGGCAATATATTCTGTTTTCGACATCCTGACCCGGGCGGCCTGCAAAATGCCCAGCGAAACCGAATGAACCTGTTGTTGTGTTAATGCGTGTTCACCGGTGAGCCATATACCGTCACCAAATCCTTCAATAAAGGCCCCGCCCAAACTGACAGCAGCATGTAACATGAAATCTTCCTCATTCCCGTCATGCAAATGAAGCCTGAGGATTACAGGGACTTCACATTTCGAGTGATCCAGCGTTTGTCGCAACCATCTCAGTTCGTGCTGCACATTGTCAGTTGATGGTTGATACACCAGCACGGCGGACTGATCCGTGTTCAGCTTATTCAGGAACTCCCCGAAAAGTTCAGCAGAGGCAACCTGAATAAGGGAAACAGGTATTCCCGGATCATCCAAACCGTAAACAACAGGAGGCAGATTTCCTCCAATATTTCCGGTTTTACGGGTGATCCTGCGGTTATAATCGGCTTGTTCCTTGTTCCGGTCACGTGTTCTATTCATTTGCGAAGCTGAACCTGCAAAATCAACCAGTTTACGGGCAACCGGAATTTCGGCTTCAGGTTCTTCGGTCAGTGAAACCCGGATGGTATCTCCCAATCCGTCGGCCAGCAGGGTACCGATCCCTACGGCCGATTTGATCCGGCCATCCTCCCCTTCCCCGGCTTCAGTAACGCCCAGGTGAAGCGGATAATGCATGCCTTCCCGGTCCATTTTCTCCGCAACCAGACGTGTGCTTTGGATCATCACCCGCACATTGCTGGCCTTCATGGACACCACCACCTGGTCAAACTTTTTCTCCCTGCAAATCCTCAGGAATTCCAATGCCGATTCGGCCATGCCTTCAGGCGTATCGCCATACTGATCCATAATCCGTTCCGACAGCGAGCCATGATTCACGCCTATCCGGATGGCTGTTCCTTTGTTCCTGCAAATTTCAAGCAACTCGGAGAATTTTCCAATGTCGGCAAAATTACCCGGGTTGATGCGTACCTTGTCAACGTGCGAAGCAACCTTCAGGGCAATATCCGGGTTAAAATGCACATCGGCAATAATGGGTGTCTGATAGCCCTGTTTATGCAATTGCTGTCTGATGGATGCAATCGCATCCACATCGTTCATTGAGGGAACGGTAAAGCGCACAAATTCCGCACCGGCTTTAATTATTCGGATACATTGAGCCACACTGCCTGTAATATCGGCTGTGGAAGTATTGGCCATTGATTGGATTCTGACCGGATGGTCACTTCCCATTGGCACCCCGCCCACATTCACGGTTACTGTTTTTCTTCGCCTCAAAAGCAGCTCATTTTCATCCTGCCGGATCATAGGCACATTAAAAAGTTTAATTTAGCGTAAAGTTAATGATTGATTTCTATTGGTTAGCTTTACCATCCATTCATTTGTCAGGTTGCAATAAATATGAACGGGTACTCCCATTTCAAGAAGTTTGTAAACAAGATACTGCCCGAAAATACCCTGATCAGGTACGAGTTTTTTATCAGAAAGATCCTTTCCGCTTTCTATATCGGTAAAAAAGTCAGGTGCAACGTGTGCGATAAGAACTTTTCACGCTTCATTCAACTTGAAAACTCAGATAACATTTGTCCGCGCTGCGGTTCGCTTGACAGGCACCGCCGGCTCTGGCAATTCATCGGCAGGGAAGCTTCGTTTGAAACCGAACACCGGATACTTGATTTTTCCCCTTCACGAATGCTGATGAAACACTTCCGGAAATTGTATCCCAATTACATTTCTTCAGATTTTCAGAAAAACAATCAGGCGATAAAAACTACGACATAACTGCACTACCTGATCCTGATAATACTTTTGACCGCATTATCTGCTATCATGTGCTCGAACACATTGAAAATGATCAGAAGGCTATGGCTGAATTGTTCAGGATTCTTAAACCGAAGGGATCAGCCGTCATTCAAACCCCCTTTAAAGAAGGTGAAATTTACGAGAATCCGGCCGTCAATAATGAAGCCGACCGGTTACAACATTTCGGCAAAGAAGATCATGTGCGGATATATTCAATAAAAGGTCTGAAAGAACGCCTTGAATCGGTGGGCTTTACCGTTAAAGTTTTCAGTTATCATGAAGAACCTGATAATATTTACGGTTTCAAGGAAACGGAATACATTCTGCTGGCAAAAAAATTAAAGTATTGACCCAGAAGTGGCTTAATCTCAAATAGCCATGGGTCCAGTCCACAGATGGCAAGTAAAATAAACCCTCAGCCCGAAGGGGTTGAATAAAAACCATTGCGTTATGTCCTGCCACTGCCAGATCCTTTAACGAATTGTTTTCTTTACGAAAAACGAGCCCATAATCTTTGGCCCAAGGAAAAATCAGTAAGGTAAATGATTATATTATGAGCATAATAAGTAACAAAAACTGCTATTTTATTATGCATTAACAAACAGCAAAATTTCTGGAATCAATCTGTTGTATTGAAAAACCTATAAAACAAGCTGTTTGAAACATTCCGCGATTGAATTTATATATTTGTATCACCAGGTAAATATCAATTAAGACAACTATCAAAGACTTCATCAAGAAAAAGCCAATAATTACTGACATGTTAATTATCCTGTCGGTATTAATCATTGGTATGTGGCAGATTGCCTTTTTTCAGAGCATCATGAAGTGGGATATCCTTGATATAAACCTGCCATGGAGATATTTTACTTCAGAATGTTTAAGGAATGGAGAGCTGCCTCTCTGGAACCCATTTATTACTACGGGATTTCCGCAGGCAGCAGATCCCATGACATGGTATCCTGTAAGTTGGATAATAGGTCTGCTTTGGGGCAATGATCTGATTACGCTGCAATATGAGTATTTATTTCATCTTCTATTAGGCGCAACAGGCGTTTATCATCTTGGCAGACTGTTAAACTTTCAACGGAAAACTAACCTCATGGCAAGCATTTCATTCATGTTATCCGGCTTATTTATAAGCAATGCACAACATTTTGGATGGATCGTAAGCGGAGCCTGGTTCCCTTTTACTATATACTTTTATTTAAAGTTCTGTAAAAATTATACACCTATATCCGGATTACTTTTTGTATTGTGTTTGTATTGTATGCTTTCCGGAGGATACCCTGCTTTCTTTATCATTACTGCCTATATTGTATTTGGCATTTTTATCTGTTATTTATTTAAAAAGATTAAGGACTCCCCATCTATCATAAAGCCTTTACTGAGTAATACGCTCATTGGTATGCTTTTTTTGATATTGAGTTCGGTAGTATTGATTTCTTCCTTTGAATTATCGAATTACCTGACCCGGGGCGGCAAATTTACCGTTGATTTTGTTCAAAGCTATCCCTTGCCATTCCAGGGATTAATATCATTTCTTCTGCCTTATGCCACAACCGGCAATGTTGATTTCTATGGAAGTGATTTTTCAATGGTAAACTGTTATATTGGAATAACTATTCTTATTTTCCTGTTTTATGCCATTTCCATTAAGAACAAAAAGGCAATATCCTTCTTTTTAATAGGTTTATTGCTGTTTTCAGCCGCACTAGCCGATTTCTTTCCTGTCAGGAGAGTGCTTTACTATCTGCCTTATATGAACATTTTCCGCTTTCCTACAGTATTCAGATTTTTTGGATATGCTTTTTTTATTATAGCAGGATGTATAGGGCTTAATCATTTCATAGCTCAGAATAGAAAGGATAAAAAGTTGTTGATTATTCTTTATTTGATTGCGACTGTATTCCTGTCCATCGCTATCTTTAACAGTTTTTATATAGAAAAATGGAAATTTAAATTGCTGTTGTTCTTTAAATTAGGTGAATTTGATCACCTGGCCACCATCCATGAGCGAATTTTCTTACAGGCCGTAATCCAAATTTCCTTTATTGGTATCTTGTTGTTCTGCTTTCATAAATATGCTGTCAAAACCTTTCATTGGGTCCTTTTATTTGTATTGTTAGCTGATATGCTGGTGTCCGTTCAGTTAAACCTGTATCATACTGTAATATATAATTATAACCCAAGACCTACACAGGCCGCAATGAAAAGTCTTCCCAACGGTTTTCCAAAGCCGGATTTACATGATAAAATCATTCATAATACGGAAAATTCAAATGCCAATATTCCTAATCTGTGGAGGAATATGAATATTTTTTACAAAAAGCCAACTGCCGCGGGTTTTACACCCTATTTTCTAAAAACAACAGACATGGCTGAAAAATCAGGAAATTATCTTGCAGTTCTGAACAATCCGGTTGTATTTCTTGCTGACAAATTATCCAATACCAACATTATTGATTCAACCTCCTTTGATACTTTATCCTTTAAAAAAATAGAAGTGGTTTCCTTTTCCCCCAATAGGATAATTATGAATATTAAGACAGACAAACGGCAATTGTTAACCTATCTTCAGAATGTTTATCCCGGATGGCAAGTATCAATAAATGGAAAAACAGACAAAATCATTACTGCAAACTTCACCTTTATGTCAGTATGGCTGAATGCAGGAGACAACTGTGTCAAATTTGAATACAGACCCACCCACATAATAATTGGCTATTATGTAAGCCTTATCACCTTTGTATTAATTGTATTAGCTGTAATTGCTTTAACCGCCCGTAACTTTCCCCGAAACCGGAGTTTTTCACAATAAATATTTTATTTCCCCCTTTCCCAATCAGCTCCGTCTTTTGTATCCTTTACCATAATTCCTAGAGCAGCCAATTGATTCCGGATGCTGTCGGAAGCGGCATAGTCCTTTCGGGCCTTGGCTTCCTGGCGTTGCTGAAGCAATATTTGAATCACACTGTTGAGCAATTCGTGGTCGCCGGATTGGGCAGTCTCCTCCGGAACCAGTCCGAGCAAATCAACTGTAAATGTCTGCATAAAGCTCTTCAGCAACTCCAAATCCATCGCATTGATGCTCTCTTTGCCGTCGTTCACCGAATTGATGATCCGAACCGCTTCAAACAGGTTCCCGAGCATGATCGGGCAATTCAAATCGTCGCTCAGGGCATTGAATGCGTTTTCCTGCAAGGTAATCACATCTACCGTTGAGCTTGCCGACGACTTGAGTTTCGGCAGCAATGTCATGGCTTTCATAAGTCGGGCCAGTCCCAGTTCTGCGGCCTTCAGTGCTTCGTTCGAAAAATCGAGTGTACTGGAATAATGGGCCTGCAACACATAAAAGCGAATGGTCATGGGTGAGAATGCCTTCTCAAGCAAGGCATTCGAGCCGGTAAACAACTCCTCGAGTGTAATGAAATTGTTCTTCGACCGGGCCATTTTCTGCCCGTTTATGGTAATCATGTTGTTGTGTATCCAGTAACGCACATGAGATTTACCGGCAGATGCAGTGGATTGCGCTATTTCACATTCGTGATGCGGAAAGATCAAATCCATGCCACCGCCGTGAATGTCAAACTGGTCGCCCAGGTACTTCATGCCCATGGCGGAACATTCCAGGTGCCATCCCGGAAATCCTTCACTCCATGGCGAAGGCCAGTGCATCAGGTGGGTGGCATCGGCTTTCTTCCACAAAGCAAAATCAAGCGGGAAGCGCTTTTCATCCTGGCCTTCCAGTTCACGGGTATTGCTGAGCATATCGTCTATGTTCCGTCCCGAGAGTTTTCCGTAGCCATATGCTTCTTGGTATTTTCTCAGGTCGAAATACACCGAGCCGTTTACTTCATAAGCAAAGCCCTTGTCAAGTATGCTTTGGATCATCTGCTGCTGTTCAATAATATGCCCTGACGCATGGGGCTCAATGGTGGGTGGCAACACACCGAGCTTGTCCATAAATAAATGAAACCGGTTGATGTAATGCTGTACTACTTCCATGGGCTCAAGTTGCTCCAGCCGTGCTTTTTTCTGTATTTTATCCTCTCCTGCCCCCGCAACTTCATCTTCCAGGTGGCCTACATCGGTAATATTGCGCACATACCTCACCTTATAATCCAGGTACCTGAGATAACGATACAGGATATCGAAGGTAATGGCCGGCCGGGCGTGACCCAAATGCGGATCGCTGTATACAGTGGGACCGCATACATATAGCCCGACATAAGGCGGATTCAGCGGTTCAAACTTTTCTTTGGTGCGGGTTAACGTATTATATAAAAAAAGTTCCTGTGACATAAAGCGTTAAATGATTCATGAACAAGCCATAAAGGTAATCATTTACCACGGAGTTGCAATACACATCAGGTACAGAAAATACCCCATGCCCGTTCAGCAAGATGATTTTTAATCTGCCTATTTGAAACGCTCATCAAATCAAGCCAGCCACTCGTCATAATTCCAGAACCCTTGTCATTGCTTTCAATTATGAATGTCTACTTTTGATTTAATAAAACCCAAAATTCATTCTCAAATGGACCAGACAGAAAATCGCAAAAAGAAAAACCGTTACCTTCCAATTATCTGGCTGCTCGGTCTCGGTTTGGCCGGTGGAATGGTTATCCTGAGCTTTTTATTGGCAAAAAAGAACCAACAACTCTCTGCTAAAGAGCAGGAGTTAATACAGCTGACTTCAACTAATGAGAAGGAAAAGCTTTCCTTGCAGGAAGCATTGGACAAAACCAACAACAACTACAGTTTGTTGCAATCGGAACATGAAAAACTAAGTGAAAATGTGGGTGATCTGAAAAACAGAAACCGGTTGTTGAACAATAAATACCAGAGAATTGCAGCAAACGAACAAAAATGCAGCAACGATTATAAAGCCCTGCTGAATTCGTTAGACTTGCTGCGCAATGAAAATGAAACCCTGAAATCCGATTTGACCAATCAGCACACCAAAGAAGAATTGCTTAAAACTCAGTTGTCAGGCAGGGATTCCATCCTTGCATCAAACAATGACCTGATTAAAAATCAGCAACACAAGATACAAACCGATTCGTTGACCTACCAGGCTAAAATTGATACCATGATCCTTGAGAACACCTCCAGGTTCATTAACATCACTGAATTGAACGGAGCCTATGGTTTATATATTCGCAGTATACCGTATTCCCATTATTTCTATGGCATAACCAACGTCAGCGGATTGTTTGTGAATAAGCATTTCATCAGTGGAATTGGCCTGGGCGTGCTGAAATATGATGAAGCCCTCACCGTTCCCTTGTACCTTGATTTCCGGTATCATTTTGCCAAAAGGAATTTCACACCCTATTTGTATGCCGATGGCGGACTGGTATTTCAGCTGAACGATATGAAAGAACCCATGTTATTTATCAATCCGGGTGTAGGCGTTTATAAAACCATCAGCGAAAAATTTGCCCTAAATTTTGGAGCAGGCTTTTTCATCCAACGCGATGTAATGGCCAAAGCCTCATTCATCAACTTCAAACTCGGACTGATATACATTAAGGGAGGTCAATAAAACCTCCCTTTTTCCTCTCAAATATATTATGTTGTTACAGAAACCTACAGGCTGATCCCTATGGTGAAATTCATAGCCGGAACCGGTATCTTTTTTGAATTATCCACCTCATTCTCCATATAAATATCGGTCAATTCATTTTCATCCTTGTCATAATACCTGAATTTGGCATATCCCGGGTTGAATTCAAATCCCAACATAAGCAGGGAATACCTGACATTCAGTCCAACCGACCATTTAACACCCATGAAACCCAGAAAAAATTCGTCGTCATTCAATTCATCATTATATGCAAATACACTACCTGCCACCCAAACCGGATTGATCTTGGCATATACATCGAATACCAGCTTGCTTACCGGGCTATAGGAAAATGACGGACCAATCTTGGATCCGAAAAAAAAGAAATTCATTTTGAAATCATTCTCGCTATTGGAGAATTTGTGATAATTTACTGAAAGGTAATCCACATTAATTCCCAACCGCATATCCGGGGCAATTTTCAGACTGTTAATCATGAATATGTTACCAACTTCAAACAAGCCGCCGATTCTTTTCGTATCATCACTCCAATCGCTTTTTCCGTCCATTCCAAAATATTTCCATGAGGGTGATGACAGTCCGATGCGGAAGTAGGTCTGCTTTTTCAGGTTTCCGTCCTGTGCGTATCCGGCAAATACAATTGCCATTAACGTGAGGATCATTAAAGCTTTCTTCATAAAAGAGTTGTTTGTTAGTTAATATAAAGTCCGGCATGTAATCAAAGCCATTCCGGACAGTACAAAAATTATATACGGGAAAAACAGGTCGATGGATTGGAAATCGGAATATTTTTTAAAGCAAACCGGGTTTATTTAGATTGGGTATAAACTGCAACAATTGTTTCCGACCTGGTTCGGCTCAGGTTATGCCCATAGTCGTCAAGCTAAGACCTATTTCTATAGAGCAAGGCACTAACTTCATTAATTTGAGATGTGTTTTGAAAATGCCTTATCCCCCGCTGGAGGGGGCTGGGGGAGGATTATAGAGCGCTACCAGATATTTAATATTAATGAATTTTGAGGATATAATGTAAACACGAAAAAATATGAATTCATCTAAGTCCACCCCCTGACCCCCGCCAGCGGGGGATATCGCCCTGTTCAGCCTTGATTGCTAATTAATATG
>CAZLLD010000049.1:0-27927 GCA_964560225.1 uncultured Bacteroidales bacterium | reverse complement strand
GCCCAGGGCATCGCCCTGGGTTTTGTGTAAGTTCTCAAACATAAGCCCTGTAAGGGCGTAAGCTATTTGTCAGATTATAATTACCTATCCTTTGATCAGGGAGAACAACATTCCCTTTTCTACTTCCAGTATTGGGTTTCCGTAATATGTTAAACCTCCCACAGCAAAAGCACTAACTTTTAACTTGTTCCTGACACTCACAAAAACGTTGCTCACACCGCGAATATCACATACCGCATTATTACACATCAACTCTTTGCATTTGATGGTGCCGCTACCTTTTACGTCTAACATTATGTTACCTGCTGTTCCTTTTGCTTCAATTATTCCGGCGCCCGACAGTACTATATTAACTTCGTTCGAATTGATATTGTACGCAGTGATATTTCCGGCACCTGAAACCATTAAATGAACACTTTCAGTGGCAAATCCGGAATTGACCACGATATTCCCGGAACCGGAAACAATGGCTTTCGTAAGTTGGTCTGGAATTGTTACAGAAATTTTCAGCTTTGATCCCATCACCTGAACACTGTCATAAGAAACAACCAGTCTTTTACCTTCCAAATAGACCTTTGCATAAGGAAGCAAATTTTCATAATCCGAAATTTCTACTTTGTATTCACTTCCACTTACAATTTCAACTTCACCTATTTTCTTCAGTTCAACTTCACTAAAGTCAGCTAAATTAATTGTTTGAGTAGCTATTCCGCCTGTACCGGAAACATAGGGAAAGCTTTGGTCTGTACCTTCATAATTAACGTTTTGGGTTGAATCAGCATCTGTAACGCCTTGGGTCGAATCTGAACAAGCACAATTTGGGATTGTATCCGTACAAGTACAGTTTTGAAGACTATCTGCACTCGTACAGTTTTGAAGGCTATCTGCACTCGAACTCACATCAGGGGAGTCATAGGTATTCATCATTTCCATCACGCCATTGTCTGTTTCACATGACACTATTAAGCCTGCTATAATAGCAGCTGCAAATAAACATTTCATTGTTTTCATACATTTACTTTTGGGTTATACTTATTGAATAATACATCCTTGTGTTGACACAGGATTATTTCGTGTTTATTGCTTTAAACTGCTCCGGAAGCAACATAAATAATACAATAGAAGAACGCGCGTTCTCTTAATTTCGGTTTAAACTGAAGTATAGTGAAATATCGAGCCGCTGGCCGGATAATGCCCCTGTATTATTACTAATATGTTCTTCGGCCGGATAAGAAGAAATGACAACCTTTGAATCGGGCAAAACAACTATATTTCCTACCGCAGTGCCAAGAATCTGGCCATTACGCTGTACTTCTTTACATAAACCGCAGGAATAATTAATTCCCAAAGAGAGCCTTTGAGAAAGACGAATATCGGCACCAGCCAAGGCATAGAAATAATTTCCTTTGTGTAATTTGTTGTGCCCAAACCTGTGTGTATACTGAAATCCCGCATAAGGCCGGAAAATGCTGATTTGACAGCCAATTGTAACCGGAAAATCAATCTGTGAAAACCCAAACCCGGCATCCTTTTTGCCATCAACATCCCAGCTGAAAATATCAGCATAGGTGATCTCCTCAAATGAAGCAGACTGGATGGAATCAATAAAGTCGTCGTGTTGAAAATAAATACCTTTATTCAGCGTCCAGGTGTAATTGAGTTCAAGTTTACAAACAATATTCGAGGTGATCGATTTCTCGTAAAAAATGCCGGCATGAGGAGTAAACAACATATCTGACCGCAAGTTGCCATCGAAACTCCGGGCCCGCCAACTGCCGCCTCCGGCCAATACACCCCAACCGGACCGGCCTGCATATTTTCTATCGAGTCTCTCGCCTTTCATCAATTTCATATCGCTTTTTACATTCTTGATGCCTTTTTTGAAATTGGTGGCAGGCGATTCACAGGAAAATTTTTCAGGTTGGGCAAGGTATTTATTACTAAGGGTAGTTAAAGGTATGCTAACCAGTTGTTTGTCAGGGCGTGCCATATCGGGAGATCTATTGCGAAATGCACCGGACCGGAGGGTGTCTGCCATCAAAGAAGTATCGACCGGTAAGGACATTACTCCGAGTATGGCATTGTCATGTTCCAATGGTTGTGCAGAAGGGATATTCCTGACCGGTTTTGATATCCGGATCGTATCGTATATAAATAGTGTATCGTAAACAATTTGGGTTTCATAAATAACAAGAGTATCTGGTGAGGCTTCTTTAAGCTTATCCTGAGATTGAACAGGTAAAACGACCCACACCAATAAAAGAACAAGAAAGAATGTGCTACCTGACCTCTGTTGTATCATAAATATGGATTGTCTTTTGCACTTCAACAGTCTGCCGTTGAACAATAGTTTTTTTCACAACCACGGGTTGCTTTTGTAATGTATCCGGTTCGTCAATGATCAACTGCGGTGTTGATTTAACCGAATCCTTGCCAGACATTGTGTACTTGTATACGGTATGTTTAGTATCCCCTAAAGCAGGGGTATCAGGTATATTAGTTGCCTGTTCCCTGATAATCGCGGTTTTTTCCTGGAGGGGCATATTCTTTTCATTATTGTAAAATACATGTTTTACAATGAAAACAGTGGTCATAATGGAAATTGCAGGAAGAATAACGTATTTTGCTGTCTGAACTGTTGAGAAAAGAACCTGCTTTTTAATAATTGCCGGTTTGGTCATGAGTTTCCAGTTGATACCTGAAAGTAAGTCCTGCTGGTCCTTTACTGGTCTGATTTGCAAGCCGGACAACCTGCTGCTGAATACCCTGTCGATATAATTTGCTTTAGCAGTAAGTGGTATGAGCATGGCCACCCTTGGTTTACGTCTTTCCTTGTCTGCCATAATCTTCTGGTACAATAGTTTTTGAAGCTTTTTGCGGGCCCTGGCCAGATGTGATTTGGATGTACCTTCACTGATGTTCAGTTCAGAAGCGATCTGCCTGTGCGAGTATTTGTCCATTACATACAGGTTAAAGACTATCTTATGATGATCGGGCAGTTTGTCAATAGCCTGCAGCAGGTCGTCATCGCTGAAACCCGCATTTTCTATAAGGCTCCTGACATCATTCTCCTCAGGCATCTCCGTCATGTCCCTGTCAGAACCTTCTTCAACCGCAAAACTGCTGATGCTGTTCTTTTTTTCTTTGCGCAGGTACATCAGTACCGTATTGATCACAATGGCGCGCAGCCATCCTTCCATGCTGCCCCGGCCGGTGTAGGTGGAATGTTTGTTGATGGCCGTGATGAAAGCGTCATGCACCAGGTCTTCTGCCAATTCACGGCTGGAGACATATCTCCTGCAAATGCCAATTAGTTTTGGGGCGTTATCCTGGTATACCTTTTCCCAAAAATGCTGTAAAGGATCCACAAAAAAGCTTTTAGTTCACAGATGCAAAAAAACAATCACGTTGCAGTTCAAATGCAATTTTTTTTAAAGATTGTGTTTTTATTTTGAAACAGGAAGAAATCCCGGTCTGTATTTCATGGCGGGAGGGTATTTTGCAGCGACATGCCAAGGTGTGTTACCGTTCAGGTTGTCACCCCGGCTTTTTCTTAAACTGTTTTATCGGGGATGAACAGCGAATTCCCATGGTTGAATTTCCGGTCGAGCAATAAATCAACCACCTGAACACCGTTCATCATGGTACCATAAAGGCCATGCGCGAATTTAGGCTGATAGAGGTTTTTAACAGGAGTTTTCATGGGCAGGCGTTTTGGTCCGAACTGTGTTACCAGCGAAGCCATATCATATATGCTCCCCGTTGGTGAGCCGGAATAACGGGCATACGTTGCAGGTGTGGCAATATCTTTAACCACTATATGTTTTCTCAAATCGGGTATGAAATACTTTTCGGCAATATCAATCAGGAAGTCGGCCCATTTTTCTTTTTCCGCTTTGTATTTGGCATAGTTACCTTCGCGCAGCTCTTGCCATCCATTCAAAGCCCAGGGTGTGCTTCGGATGGTAATGGTGTTTTTGGCTTTTGTTGTTAATGAAGGACAGATAACCGCTGCATGAAAGCAGTCTTTTGAAAATCCATGATTCCCGGATAAAAAGGCATCAAACAGTTTTTCAGCCGTTCCCAGTCCGGTAGAAACCACATTATAGGGATAATCGAGATCCAGTTTTTCCAGGTCAATGCGGTCATCGAGACCCAGCGCAACATTGACAGACGAAGGGGACATGATGGTATGTTCAAGTTGCCTGATGTATTTTGACGGCAAATGCTCATCGCCCACCAAGCGGCGCATGGCCAGCATCGGATCCACAGTGGTGATAACCCTTTCAGCACGTATCAATGACGGATTGCCTTTAATTCTCACTCCTGAAACAACGCCGTTTTCAACCACAATTTTCTCCACTTCGGCATTGAATAGCAGTTCTCCACCCAAAGCCTGAAATTTTTCGGCCAGTTTTGCAGGAAACTCATCGAAGAACCCGACAGGACGAAAACACCTGGTCATGGAAGAAAGCATCGCCCCGGTTGCAAAAATGGCCGAAGCACGGTCCGATGGAACACCGGAAAAGGAGGTAAAGGTTTCCATTACCTCCCGCAACCTTGGATTGGTAATACCGAATTTATCGAGTAACCCTGAATAGGTGCGATTCAGGTTGGCTATTACTTTTGGTGCAATAAACGGTGTTACCAGGGTATCTTTCAATGTAGCATTAACTTTCAGTTTTCTCACCTGTTTAAAAAGGTCAACCGAATAGTACATCAGGGCAGCTATTTTATCGGCGTCATCAGGAAATGTTTCCATGAGGTACCTGGTAAAATTTTCAGATCCTGCAGGAATCAGGTATTGTTCCAAACGGTCGCCGTCGACCACCAGCCTGCGCATGAAGTTTTTCTCATATCTCTTCAGCGGAATATCAATCTCCAGATAGTTGAGGATATCAACAATATCGGGAAACAGCTGGGAGGTTTCAAAAACATACCCCTCTTTTTCATAGGCAGTGCTGTATCCACCGGGGTAGCTGTTTTTTTCAACAATCAGGGTTTTCATCCCCGAGGTATTTTTCAGCCACATCAGTCCGGATGACAATCCGCTTAACCCTGCTCCGATGATGATCAGGTCGTAATGATTATGAGCAGCATAATTCGAGGATAAGGTGTCTCGTTTAAGCGGGATGGTTTTGTTCATTTCGTAGTTATTAGATGGATTGATAAGGAACCTGTTCAGACAATCTCTAAAATTACATATTTATTCTATTATCTAACACGCTCTCTAAACCTGTCTTCATAGAAACCATGATCGGTGGAGGTTCCACCCCGGCCGGCGTATGGATTTACATTTCAAACCCTTTGCAAAAACCGGGGCATGTCATGCAACATAACGGATTTACCGGTTTCAGCGGCTTCGTATATTTTCTGAATAAGAAACACATCCCTCATGCCAAGCTCGCCCGGTACAATGGTTGCTTTATCCTGTTTGACACAAAGAGCAAAATCATCCATCTGAAGTGCCTGCTGGTTAACAGCAACAAAGTTCATGGGTCCTTCGGGTGTTTTTCCCCGAATTCCCCCATACGAAAAAGCTGATGACAGCTCGAACGCACCCTTCTCTGCTTCAGCCTTAAGATAATTGGCCTGATCCTCGTAACTTGTATGGCATTTGCTGGTGTATCCCGAGGGGAAAACCATCTCCCATTCCAATGAGCCTTCAACCTGTTTGAAAAAGTCTTTATTCATAGTGGTGTTTCTTGCTGTCAGGCTCACAGGAAGCTCTCCTGCGGTATAAATGGATCCTTCGATACTATAAATGCCCAGATCAACCAGCGGGCCGCCACCGGCAAGTTCTTTATTCAGCCGCCATGCATTCGGGTCTCTAAGAAAAAATGCAAAACCACTGGAGAGTTGGGTAAGTTTGCCATACACCTGGTGCTGACCCAATTCCATCATTTTTTGATGAAACGGATCAAAATACAACCTGTAACCAATGGATAGTTTTTTGCCGGCCTTGTTACAGGCATCAATCATTTTCTGACAATCTTCCACGTTATTGGCCATCGGCTTTTCACAAATAACATGCTTACCTGCCTGCGCAGCCCGCATGGTATATTCAGCATGCATGCTGTTGGGGAGTACCACATATACAATATCGATATCCTTATTGTTGGCTATGCTGTCGAAATTACTGTAGTTGTAAATATTGCCTGTTGGAATATTGTACTTTTCCGCCCATTGCTTTTCCTTTTCAGGTGTGCCGGTCACAATTCCGGCCAGATAGCAATGCTCGGTTTGCTGAAGTGCAGGCGCCAGCTGTCCTGCTGAATAATTACCCAGGCCCACAAGGGCTACGCCCAATTTATCTTTACCTTTTCTGACCGGGGCTGCGTTTAACAGGGATGGCAAGCCTGAGGCCATTGTCAATCCGCCTCCGGTAGCAATCAGACTACCTAAAAACTGACGTCTTTTCATAATTTTTCCATTTTATGTAAAATATGAAGAACCTACAATACCCTTCTCAGCATATGATAGTTTTGGAAAAAGCCCTTGTTCAATCAAATTTACACAGATTCGGCTTATTTTATATCAAAGTAACCCATCAAAAATCAAATAGGGCAAAAATAGCGGGGCAAAATTTCATTGATGTACACCCCCTTGCTCGGCTGAGTTTAGATTCTCTGAGCAGGGGCAGGGGGATTTTGGAAGCCCAGCCGGAATGAACTGCATTAAACCTAAACCGCTTTATTGGTTATATTGTTACTTACTTTTGGCAAACCTGCCTTTATAGAAACCATCAAAAAAATTCTTTGCATAATATCCCAATGTATTGGTTTTATATCCTCCTTCCTGAATGAATAAAACCGGATATTTCATATTACCCAATACATTTCCTGTGGTAAAGAAATTCTCATAGGTAAAGCCCCATGATCCCGTAGGATCGTTTTTGGCTGTGTCCAATCCAAGCGGAACAATCAGAAAGTCGGGTTTGAATTTTTCAATAATACCTTTGCATTTCAGCAGTACTTTCAGGTAACTGTCATACGAAACGGTTTCCGGTAATGGAAAATTGTAATTGTATCCAAGTCCTGCGCCCTCTCCCTTTTCATCATCGAAACCCGAAAAGTATGGGTAGGCAAAAGAAGGATGTCCATGTACAGATATTGTAAGCACATCATTTCTACCATAGAATATTTGCTGCTGACCATTGCCATGATGATAATCGAGGTCAAGAATGGCCACTGTGCCTGTTTTGCTCAATCGTTCAGCTGCAATGGCACAATTGTTAAAATAGCAAAAACCACCGAACAGCGACTTCTCTGCATGATGTCCGGGAGGGCGGGTCAGCACATAAACCGCCGGAGTTCCCGAGATCAGATCATCAGCAGCAGACAAAGCACAATCCACGCCACTTTTAGCAGCAATAAAAGCATTTTTATTGATTGGGGTGAAGGTATCGAAACAATAATAACCGGCCCTGACCGACAAGACTTTCGGTGCCCTTACCGCATTGCGAATGGGAAAAACATACGGGTAAACCGAACTTCCTGCGGGAATGTTTTTGCATACATTTCTGAAATAGTCGAAATATCCCTTATCATGAACGCTCAGAATGTTCTTCCAGTTATATTTTTGCGGTTTCTTTTCAACAAAAAGTGCTGAGTTTACCAATTCTCTTTTTATGCCGTTGATGCGAACCGGTGATTCTACGTATCCTCTTTCCTTAACATGGTGAATCAGATGCTTTTCATTAATATAGATGACTATTTTTTCCTTGTTGTTTATTTTTCCAAGGTAATGTTTATCTGGTTTTTTTATATAAATGTAAGGCCTTATTTGCACCGGATCGTCCTTTACACTATCAACAACCATTTTTATGTAGTTTTCATCGCAATAGCCGCTGTATTTTCTTTCCAGGATAGCCTTAATAATCATTTGGGTTGTCTGTTTTCCCAGGCCAACCTTTTGGCCCAGGTCATCATACACCAGATAAGGCGGACAATCGTCTTCGGGTTTTACTTTCGATTCGTATTTTGTGTTAATGATGGGCCTGGCACCGAATCGTTCGTAAAATGCCAGTCTTTTCCGGTTGTCTTCCAATAAACGCTTATCGTTGCACAAGGCAACATCATCAGGAAGGCATTCAAAAAAAATGCCGATTGCATTCAGTGCCAGGGCTTCTTCCTTTACCCTTAAATATAAAGCACCTCCAATACCCGAGGAGGATTTGCCCGGTATTACCGCAATAAAATCGAGAAAACAGAAATTGATGTCAGGCATATACAATAACGTGGCAAAACCTTTGAGTGTATTGTTAATGTCCTCGGCAACAAATAATGAGGCAAGCGATTTGAATTTCAGCGGATCAATTAATTGGTCAATGAATTCAAATGCTTTTTTTTCAGAGATTGCAGGAAATTGCTGTCGCATGATATCCTTAACCTCTGCAATTCTTTTAATATTGGATTCTATAAAGGGATTCGACAGTTTTCGGATTCGTATCATATCTGTTTATTATTCATGTCTGCCGGGAACATTAAGATGATGATAGCCCCATAAAGCAATACCAGGGCAAAACCATCATGATTCCCCAATGGTTTATTTTGTTTTAAAAGTTACTCATTAGTGTTCACTTCTGAAATACCTTTTAACCAGAATTATCAACAACAATGCGTTACTACCTGCTTTTTATTTTTTTGTCTTGATAAAAGTGTAGTTTATTATCACTTTTATCTTGATAATAATGTATATTTGTATCAAATAATTGCAGTGATAAATGTATAGGGAAACTATTGTCAGCTTAAAAGAATGGAAAGAAGATACATTCCGCAAGCCACTGATTCTTCGGGGTGCCCGACAGGTTGGCAAAACATGGCTTTTACAGGAATTTGGCCGTACCTCTTATAACAAATTTGTTTATGTGAACTTTGAAGAAACACCGGCATTACGGAATATCTTTTCCATCGATTTTAGTATTGATCGCATTATAACAGTTCTTCAAATACATTCACAAACAACCATAACGCCAGACGACACGCTGATTGTTTTTGACGAAATACAATCGGCAGCACGCGGGGTTACCTCCTTGAAATATTTTTGTGAGAATGCTCCGCAATATCATGTAATTGCTGCCGGATCGCTGCTTGGAATAGGCCTGCACAATCAGGAATCGTTCCCCGTGGGTAAAGTGGATTTTCTGGATCTACGCCCTCTTTCCTTTTATGAATTTCTCCTTTCATTAAATGAATCGCAGCTGGTAGATGCATTGAAGGCAAAAAACTGGAGTGTCGTTTCCATCTTCACCGAAAAATTAAAAGAATACCTTCGGTATTTCTTTTACGTAGGGGGAATGCCTGAAGTAGTGGATGCTTTTGTTCAAACCCGCGACTGGCAGTTAGTACGCCGTATTCAAAACAGGATATTAAGTTCTTATGAAGGTGATTTCTCAAAACACGCTCCCATTGAAACAGTTCCACGGATCAGGATGGTTTGGCAAAGTATTCCGGCGCAACTTGCAAAAGAAAATAAGAAGTTTGTATATGGGGTTTTGAGAGCAGGTGCCCGTGCCAAAGACTTTGAATTAGCCATACAGTGGTTGGTTGATTGTGGCCTGCTTCTGAAAAGCCATCGGGTGACCAAACCAGGAAATCCATTGGCGGCATATCAGGAAATTTCAATATTTAAAATATTTCTGCACGATGTTGGGTTACTTGGTGCAATGGCCGGACTGAATGTAAAAAAAATAATTGAAGGCGACACAATTTTTACCGAGTTTAAAGGCGCTCTTACTGAGCAGTATGTTATGCAGCAACTTCGTTTAGCGAGCGATCGCTACATTGGTTATTATACCAATGAACGAAGTACCTCCGAAATAGATTTTGTTATCCAGGAAAATGGAAAGATAATTCCGGTTGAAGTAAAATCAGGAGAAAACCTGAGAGCAAAAAGTTTCAGATTATTTTGCGAAAAACACAAGCCTGTGAAGGCTATCCGAACTTCATTAGCCAATTACAAGGAAGAAGAGTGGCTAACAAATATTCCCTTGTATGCAATTGGGAAGGAGAGTCTGTAATCAGTGAATTTTTCAAAAAAAGAAATAACTCTACGCCATCCCAGCTCGGCGGAGTTTGCAACTCCGTCGAAGGTAAAATTTAGCCTCTGACTACCACTGAAATCCCTAAATTGTAGTCTCAGAATACATTATAAGGAAAGCGAAGTTGCATACTTCGCTTAGCAGGGGGAAAAGAAAAAGGACAAGAAGCTAACTTTAGCGACTTGTCCCTTATGGTGACCCCGACAGGACTCAAACCTGTAACCTTCTGATCCGTAGTCAGATGCTCTATTCAATTAAGCTACGGGGCCCTCTTCAAATATTCAATTTGGGAGTGCAAATATAGAAATTTTGATTAATTAAATGAGGGATTAAATAAAAAGTTGTTAGTCGGATGCAGCCGTGTATTCTTCCCCTCCCTGCACCCCGTCGGGCCTGCCTGCCGGTAGGCAGGGAACGTTCTTCCAAATACATCTCCCAAAACCAACATATTCTTTTATCTAATAAATATCCAGAGGCTCCCCAACGGGGTTTTCCATTGCACTGCAGATGCTGATGTTGCCGCTGCTTTTGTCTTGGATCTTAAATCTTGGTTCTTGGTTCTGGTTTGCTACTGCTGCTGCTACTGCTGCTGCTATCTCCCCTCCAGTTCCCTGATCTTCTGCTGGTAGCTTTCCTCAACCTGTATTCTCTCAAATTCTGCACCGGCACGTGATGCAAAAATAGACAATACATAGCGTGAATTCGGTATTTCCTCCATCTGCTTGTCATCCATCAGGATCAGCAGTCCGCATACCTCACCCGCAGCACAATAAACGGGAGTACCCAGGTAGCCTACAAGGTTATATTTTCTGATCAGCTTGTCATCCGGAAACATTTCTGCCAGGTTACTCGGATAAAAAGTGGTATATCCTCTCATCACATTCAACGAAGGACTCACCTCCAGATCAAAACTGAGGTTTTCAACGCTTTCTCCCTTATTCCAGCAGTTAACTGAAATTGCCTTGTTGTTAGCTTTGTCAATCCGGGCTACCATGGCCAAACCCACTCCGAACGACTTGCACAGCAATTCGGTGAGAACTGAGAAGTATTTATAGCCGGTTGCTTTGGATGTTTGCTTGATCATAGTCGACAGCATTTCTGCTGTTTTCATATAATCTACCACCCTACTTACCCTGCAGATAACTACAGCACCGTCTGCAGCATCGACTCTCCTGGCTGAGAAACTGCCCCAGAAAATATTGCCCTTGAGCGATTTCAAAGGTAACTCCTGGCTGTGTTCCCTGCCACTGTTGATGTTGTCGATCAGGCTGTTTTTACTGAACTCTACTGGTTCTGATTCATACAATGAAAAAATATTCAGCTCTGAAAAATCTTTCTTGTAGTCAGCCTGGAACAATTTCAGCGCCTTGGAATTGCAGTCAACAATCTGAAAATCTTCCGGGTGCAATAAAAAAATGGCGTCAGGTGACCCGTCAAATACTGCCCGGAAAAGGGCATCCTGCCCGTTGATTAGCGACGGGCGAATCTCACTGGCATTTAACTTATAATTGCGCATTGAAAAAGGTTGGTTACGGTATTTGTTTTCATTATAAGATTACGTTTTTTTAATTGAATTGTTGTGCAAGAATTGACGAATGGCCGAATTTGTTGACGAATGACTGCCGCTGTCGCTTGTCTTCAAAGTCTGCAAAGTCTTCCAGTCTTCCAGTCTTCCAGTCTTCTAAGTCATGCAGTCCTGTATCTTGGTTCTTGGTTCTGCCCGGTCATGCTCATCAAGTTGATTCATATTTATTATATTTGTCTCAAATACATTATCAGCATGTCACTTGAGATTGGCGGACAGAATTTGGATAAAATAATACTGGTAGGCGACCGGATATTAATCAAGCCCAAAACACCACACGATAAGACCAAATCGGGTTTGTTTCTCCCACCCGGGGTGCAGGAGCGTGAATCCATTCAAATTGGTTATGTAGTTAAAGTAGGCCCCGGCTATCCGATTCCTGCCATCAATGATGTCGATGAGCCCTGGAAAGACAAAAGCAACGAGGTGAAATATGTCCCATTGCAACCCAAAGAGGGTGATGAAGCGGTTTACCTTCAGAAAAGCGGTTGGGAAATTGAATTCAGTCAGGACAAATTTGTAATTGTCCCTCACAGTGCCATACTGATGCTAATCCGGGATGAAAGTCTTTTTAAATAACCTGCCGGCAATATACCGCAACTGAAACACCTGAATTTTCGTACAATCTGAGACCAGTAACGATTTTTAATGTTGCTGATCAATAATGCAACAAAAAAATGGCTTTTCACGTAAATCATAAAAAAATCTACTATGAACAGATTGGTAATGAAACGAAGCCAAAAGAAGTACAATGTTCCGGTCATTGGTCACTTTGGCGATAAAAGCGTACGTTTCAGAACAATTCTTGAAGCTGAACGGCTTATAGGCATTAACTATAACCTGATCTTCGAAGCCTGTATCGGTAAAATATACCGGGCAGGGAATGTGTTCTGGGAATTTGAAAAAGGAAATCATTACATCAAATACAAGGCATATTATTTACGGGCCCAGGAAAAGATCAAAGAACTGGAACACAAAAGCACCAACTAAGGAGACAGAATTTATTCTGTCTTTTTTTATTAATTTTCGCCCTGTAAAAGGACCCCATGGAAGAATTAAATGAGAAAACGATTGGCATTTCGGAATCCCAATCGCCACCCTCCCCTGGTATGATCAACCGGTACCTGAAAAGATCTCTGGTTGTTCTGAAATGGGCTGTCCTGGGTTTTTTCGCATCTACATTTCTGGCTGTTGTATTATTTTCTTTCATCAATCCGCCGCTCACCCCGCTCATGCTGAAACGTGCCTTCATTAAAAAAAGCGATGGAACAAGGGCCGGTATTCATAAAGACTGGGTTTCCTACAAAAACATTTCTCCTAATATGATCCGTGCCGTAGTTGCTTCAGAGGACAACCGTTTCCTCGAGCACTGGGGCATTGACATGGAGGCGGTTCAGAAAGCCGTGGATTACAACAAACGGCACCGGCGCAAGCGGGGAGCCAGCACCATTACCCAGCAGGTAGCTAAGAACGTATTTCTGTGGCCAGCGAGAACCTATATCAGAAAGGGTTTTGAGGTATATTTTACAGTTTTGATCGAGGTTGTTTGGAGCAAGAAACGGATCATGGTAGTTTACCTGAACGTGATGGAAACAGGCAACGGTTTATACGGAGTTGAAGCAGCAGCCCAAAAATACTTCCACAAACCTGCAAAAAAATTGACCAAAGCCGAAGCCGCCCTCATTGCTGCCGCTTTGCCCAATCCCCGTGGCAGAAATCCAGCCCGCCCTTCGGCATACCTCTTAAAAAGGCAGGCACGGATCATGAACCTGATGAACAAGATAGGTCCTGTTGAATTCTGATTTACAGGATGAGATGCGAAAAAGCGCACCCCAATAAGTTATTATGATTAAATTCCTTTAATGATGATGCGAATTTGATTATTTTTGAAAATAACAGTTCACTTTATCATCACCCTTTTATCATAATATTATGAATCTAAAAAACCTTATGAAATTAAGCAGCTCTATGCTGGCAATACTGCTGATCATCAGCGGTTGTACCAAATCAAAAGAAAAGCAGTTGTCTATTGAGTATGAAAAATATACACTGCCAAACGGGTTGGAAGTTGTACTGCACCAGGACAAATCAGACCCGATTGTTTCCACCGCGATCATGTACCACGTAGGATCGAGCCGTGAAGAAACAGGCAAAACCGGATTTGCTCATCTTTTTGAGCATATGTTATTCCAGGAATCGGAAAACATTCCCCAGGATCAGTATTTTAAAATGATCCAGAATGTAGGAGGAACTCTTAACGGATTTACCTCCAATGACATTACCACCTATTACGAAGTGGTTCCCAACAATGCCCTGGAACTGGTATTGTGGATGGAATCGGACCGCATGGGTTATTTCATCAATACGTTAACCCAGGAAGCTTTTGCAATCCAGCAAAACGTAGTACAGAATGAAAAGCGCCAGGGAGTTGACAATGTACCTTACGGACATACAGATTACATAATCGACAAGAACCTCTTCGGCGAAGGCCACCCTTACAACTGGCAGGTAATCGGTGAAATGGCCGATTTGCAGAAGGCCACTGTTGAAGATGTGAAGGCATTTTATGATAAATTTTACGGACCGAACAATGCCACCCTTGTAGTTGCAGGAGACTTCAATAAAGATTCCTTAAAAATCCTTATTGACAAATATTTCGGTGAAATCAAATCACACGGAGATGTTGCAGCAAGGAATCCCATGCCTGCAGGGCTGAAAGAAGCCAGGCGGTTTTATCATGAAGACAACTTTGCTACGGTGCCTGAACTTACCATGGCATGGCCTGTTCCCGAAGCATTCAGCAAGGATGCCTATGCCCTTGATTTCCTTGCCACGATACTGGCTGAAGGCAAAAAAGCCCCCTTATATAAAGTACTCGTGAAAGAGAAACAGCTTACTTCAAATGTTAACGCGTATAACTACTCAATGGAAATGGCGGGCCGGTTTACACTGAGCATGCGCGCCAACGAAGGCCATTCGCTTGCCGAACTGGAGCAGGGAATTCAGGAAGGCATGCAGCTGTTTGAAAAAGAAGGCATAACTCAAAATGACATTGAACGGATCAAGGCTTTAATGGAAACCAATTTTTACCAGGGACTGAACAGCATTTTCAACAAGTCGCTTCAGCTGGCATTTTACAATACCTATAAGGATGATCCCGGTTATATCACTAAGGATATTGAAGGGATCAAATCCGTGACCATTGAAGATGTGAAAAGGGTTTACGAGACCTACATCAAGGGAAAGCCATACGTCATGACCAGTTTTGTTCCCAAGGGGAAAACCAATCTGATGGCTGAGAATTCCGTGAATGCCGGCATAGTTGAAGAGAATATCCAGGAAGCCACGCAGGTTGCCATTAACACACCGGCTGAACAAGCTGAAGTTCAGAAAACGCCATCGGCTATAAACCGTTCGCTCATTCCTGCAGTAGGCCCCGATCCTTCGATTAAGGTTCCGGGAATTTGGGAAAGTAAGTTAAGTAACGGTTTAATGGTTCGGGGCATTCAGAATCATGAACTTCCTTTGGTAAATTTCGAACTGGTAATTGATGGCGGGTTCTTCCTGGATGACACCACAAAACCGGGAGTAGCCAACCTGATTACCGACGCGCTCAATGAAGGAACGAAAAACAAAACCCCGGAACAATTGGAGGAAGCGATCGAATTGCTTGGTGCCCGCATCCAATGGTATACCAGTCGCGAGGAAATAACCGTATGGGCAAGCTGCCTTTCGCGCAACTTTGATAAGACGCTGGCCCTGGTTGAAGAAATGTTGCTTGAACCCCGCTGGGACAGCGCGCAATTTGAACTGGCTAAGATACGTACGATCAATTACATTGAGCAAAGCGAAGCCGATCCCCAGTCGCTTGCAACCAATGCCATGTATAAATTGCTGTACGGAAAAAACAATGTGCTTGCCGGAAACGCAATGGGCACCAAGGAATCTGTAGCTTCGATCACACTGGACGATTTGAAAGCATTTTACGATAAGAATTTTTCACCCTCAATTTCGCGGTTTAATATAGCCGGAAATGTGACTCAGGAAGAGGTAACCAAATCGCTGGCTTCTCTGGCATCGGCATGGAAGGAGAAACCTGTTGATTTCCCGAGTTATTCAATACCTGAAGCACCAAAACAATCCGCCATATACTTCATTAATGTTCCCGGAGCCAAGCAATCTGTCGTTTATGCGGGTAATTTAGCCGTTCCTCGCTCAAATCCTGATTTTTATTCACTTACAGTTATGAATTATAAACTCGGCGGTTCTTTCAGCGGTATTCTCAACCTGATCCTGCGTGAAGAAAAGGGTTATACCTACGGAGCACGCTCCGGCTTCAGTGAAGCCAAAAACCCCGCCCCATTTATGGCCAGTACCAGCGTAAGGTCAGATGCAACCTTTGAAACGGTGAGCATCTTCAAGAATTCCATGGAACAATACCGTGAAGGCATCAGTACTGAAGATCTCGATTTTACCAAAAATGCACTGATCAAATCCAACAGCCGCAGATTCGAAACCATCAGCTCATTGCTTTCAATGCTCTCAACAATAAGCAAGTACAATCTTCCGGTTGATTACGTAATAAAAGAACAGGATGTGGTCAGCAACATGACTGGCGACGAAATAAAAGAACTGGCGCAGAAATACATCAAACCCGACCAGATGTATTATGTAATAGCAGGCGACGCAGCCACGCAATTAAAGCCATTGGAAAAAATCGGATTCGGCAAACCAGTCCTGCTGAACTGACGATTTAATAAGTTGTTTGAAATAACAGCTGATCCATTGTCTGCCTGCCGAAAAAACACCGGCAGGCAGACTTTTTTTATGGGCTGTTGCAGCCAGATTAAGACAAGCAGGACCTGTGCTCCTATTTTCCTGATAAAAGCCAATCTTTCTGAGATTATTTTGCAGATTTCCATGGATTTTTGAATCACATTTTTTAACTTTAATGATACTGCCTGCAAATTGTTTATTGGGATGGAACATTATGAGAACATATATGATAAGATACAGGAATTGCTGGGAAGCATTCCCGGAAATGTTTCCATACTTGAACAGCAAATAGATGCTGACGTGCAACTGGAGTATTATAATTATGCAAGAAATATTGAAAACAGTTTCGACCGGGAGGAAGTGCTCAAAAACCGGGATACCATTTTCAATCATAATCTGACACTTGACGATAAAAAACAGTTGCTGATACAGCTGGCAAATATCGACAGTATTGAAGCCTACCGCACCCTGGAAAGGTACTCAAATGATTCACAAGATCAGTTGAAGGACTGGGCAACATTGGCCCTGCAGGAATGCAAACTATTGCTGGAAAGCAAATTACTTGATGAAAGCCAGATCCTGATCTCTACCGGATTGGGAGGAAAAGGTTTGAAGCTGAGATATTTTACAGTATTCATCGCTGCCAGCGGGGAACCATTTTCAGAATTTGAAAGGAAGGTCATTACCGATGAGATTGATTTTGCCATCAGAAAATCAAAAGGAGAAATTGAAAGGTTGAGATTCAGTAAAGAGCTGTGTATCATCATAAGTATTATTCCACTGCAAGTGCCGGTACAGGTACTCTTTGATGAACTGATCCGGGAATGTAATCAGTTCGGAGGTTTTGTCAATAAGGATTACATCATCACCAACGTTAAGATCTTACCTGTCAGTGAGATCAGAAGACTGATCGGCAGCAGCCGTACCAAAAACAAAACCCGGAAAGAATGACCTTTCCGGGTTTCTGCTGATTGCAGGGATTAATTTTGGTGTTTCCCTTCTTCAAATTCAACACTCTCAAGATCGTCGAAATCGACATTGGTGTAATTTTCCTCTTCATTGTCGATAACGTCTTCAACCTGATGATCTGAAGCCTTCACGGTTTTAATGAATTCAATTACTTCCTGAAATCCATCCGCAAATTTCTCAAAATCCTCTTTATACAAAAAGATTTTGTGCTTCTCAAAGAAGAAACGGCCATCTTTCTGAAAACGTTTCTTACTTTCCGTAATTGTCAGGAAATAGTCATTTCTTCGGGTTGCCTTAACGTCAAAAAAATAAGTCCTCTTTCCTGCTCTAACCGCCCTTGAAAAGATCTCCCGGTGTTCGGAATCTTCGGCGATTTCGGTTTTGTCATTCCTTTGATCAATCATACAAAAGGTTTTATAAGTAGAGTTTATTAGCAATTTCAAAAATAAAAAAATTTCCCTTTTAACGTTCTAATTTTTAGGTTAAAAATTGTTTTTTTGACAAAAAATGGGTATCTTAATGCGTTACCACTTTGATGAAAGTTCAAAAAAAACCGTTTAATTTGCACTGCAATAATTTCGAACTAATCACCGAAAACAGGTTCTTTTATTTATGATCAGCAGAAGGATATTGAGAATCAAGATTTTACAACTCCTCTACGCATACTTTCAAAGTGAGGACAATACAATAAACAAGTTTGAGAAAGAACTTTCATTCAGCATTCAGAAAACATATGATCTTTACCACTATTTGCTGGTGCTGATTACTGATATTGCCGATTATGCCAATTCACGCATTGAAATTGCATTGCAAAAGAAAATACCCACTCGCGAAGACCTGAATCCAAACACCAAATTTGTTGATAATCTGATTATAAAACAGCTTAAGGCGAACAAACAACTCAACCAGTATTTGAATACTTCGCGTCTATCCTGGGTGAACTCCCCTGAACTGATCAAGAAACTGCATAATCGCATCCGAATGACTCCCTATTTCAAAGAATACATGGAAGATGCTTCACGGAACTATGAACAGGACAAAAAGCTGATCATTGATATATACACCAACGAGATTATCAATACCGAGAGCATATATCAAACTCTTGAAGAGCAGAGCATTTACTGGAATGACGAGGTTGAATTCGTGATCAGCATGATCGCCAAGACGTTGAAAGGTTTCAAGGAAAGCGACGGAGAAAATGCTCCCTTATTACAGCTTTTTAAAAACGAAGATGACCAGGAATATGCCATCGACCTGTTCCGTAAATCCATTCTGAACAAAGAGGAATTCGGTAAACTGGTTGAATCCTATACCGAGAATTGGGATGTAGACCGGATTGCATTCATTGATCTGCTGATCATGGTTATGGCCATTACTGAGGCAGTTTCTTTTCCTTCCATACCCACCCGGGTAACCATCAATGAATACCTGGAAATAGCCAAGTTTTACAGCACTGAGAAAAGCAGTGTGTTTATTAATGGTCTGCTTGATAAAATTTTCAAATTCCTGAAGGATAAAAAACGGATTGTAAAAACAGGCAGGGGGTTAATCGGGGAAGCGTGATTTAGAGCCAAGACCTGCCTGCCGGAGCGGCAGCGCAGGCAGGGCCAAGAGCCAAGAACCGTTTCAGATATTTGGTTACATGAGCAAAATATTTATAATTTTGCAGCAGCTGATGACCAATAACAATGTGTAATTTCTTTAATTATTAATATAATACAATAACTAATGAGTAATCTTTTCGGAATCATCATGATGGCTTCCCCACAACCGGGTCAGCAAGGCAGTCCTTATTCTTCATTGATTTTTCTTCTTTTGATCATGGTTGTTTTCTATTTTTTCCTGATCCGGCCCCAGATGAAAAGGCAAAAAGAACTGAAGAATTTCAGAGAATCGCTTAAAAAAGGCGATCACATCATTACCGCAGGTGGCATTTATGGCAAGATCAACAATATTTCTGACAATGTCATCACCATTGATGTCGGGAATAATGTGCTCCTCAAGGTAGATAAAAGCGCCGTTTTGCGCGACACAAGTGACGTGCAAAATCAGCAGCAATAATTATTTGAATATCCAGCGTTTAAGGTATATTTGCCATATACTTTAAACGCTTTATTATTGAATTCATTCAGAACAACGGCGGGTATCATTGAGTTCTTGAAACAAGCTCTGAGAAGGTTCATTCAGCTTCCGATTCTGCAACAGCGCAAGTTGATAACCTTTCTCTTCTTTGTTGTTTTATCCACAGCATTCTGGTTTGTCAGGTCTTTGGGCGAGCAATACGAGTCAAGTATTTCATATCCCGTTCGTTATGTGAACCTTCCTGAAAAGAAAGTTCTTATTGGGAACGTACCTGAAAAACTGGGATTAAAAGTTCGTGCCAAAGGATTTACAATTATCAAAAGCAAACTTAATCTCAGTCTTATACCACTCAGGTTTAACGTGAACTCCTATTTGATGAGCAGTGCCGGAACCGATTCCTTTTACGTTGTCACAGAATCTGTCAGGGAAATTCTATCAGGCGAACTTGGAAACGTCACAATCCTCGACATTACGCCGGATACGCTGTTTTTTAAATTCACCGAAATGGTTGTCAGAAAAATCGCTGTTAAGCCCGTTCTGGCCATGCACACAAAGTTTTTCTACCAACAATATATGCAAAATGGAGAAATCAGTATCAGCCCCGACAGCGTTATCATCTCTGGCCCCGGATCGCTGGTGAAACATCTCAGGTACATTGATACCGAACCCATTAATCTTACTGGCATTTCAGACACTTTTTCGATTGATTGCGGACTTAAAAAAGTGGATCAGGTCGTTTTCTCAGTTCAGAAAGTCAGGGTAAGCATACCTGTTGACCGTTTTACAGAGGTCGAAGAAAGGCATGCGGTAATACCGGTTAATGTTCCGGACACATTGCATATGATTGCCATACCGGGGCAGGTTACCCTAACTTACCGTATCTGCCTGAGCAATTACAAAAAAATTGTCAATAATCCGCTGATCCCTGTAATTGATTACGAAGACATTACTGAAAACCATACAAACCGGCTTTCCGTATTCCTTTCCGATACGCCCCGCTATGTAAACAATATTCGTTTCAGTCCCAAGGAAACTGAGTATTTAATCATGCGCAAATGATCAGAGTTGGAATTACAGGCGGCATCGGAAGCGGAAAATCTATGATATGCCAGGTATTTTCGCATTTCAGGGTTCCGGTTTATTATGCTGATATTGAAGCCCGGCTGCTCATGGATCATGATCCTGAAATTCAGCAAGCATTGAAGGATGTTTTAGGCACGGGTATTTTTTATCAAGGTATTCTCGACCGGAATAAAATGGCATCAGCAATATTCAGAGATAAGTACTTGCTTGATCAGGTAAACAGCCTGATTCATCCCAGGGTTGCTGCCCACTTTTCGGAATGGTGTGAACATCATGCCGCATCCCCTTATATTATACAGGAAAGCGCCATACTGTTTGAAAGTAATGCTTACCGAAATTTCGACAAAATCATTACCGTTGCTGCACCAGAAGAAATCCGTATCCAAAGAGTCATTGTCCGGAAAAACATGACTCCTGAAAAAGCAGCTGCAATCATGCACAACCAGTTACCCGAAGAAGAGAAAATATGCCGTTCACATTATGTGATAGTAAATGATGGTACCAAATTGGTTATTCCTCAGGTATTGAAACTTCATAATTTGTTTAAAGAAAATTACAGAGCTCTCTGATGAAAAAATTTGGCAAATGGATAGGTGCAGGACTGGGTTGGACAATTGGAGGACCCATTGGAGCCATTCTTGGCTTCGCGCTGGGATCAGTTGTTGATGCGTCTGACCTGGAACGTTTTGAAAACAAAAGTCCGGATACCACCACCGGCGATTTTGTGGTAAGTCTGCTTGTACTGATTGCTTCCATTATGAAAGCTGATCAGAAAGTGCTGAAATCTGAGCTCACCTATGTAAAAGCAAACCTCATCAGGTTATTTGGTGAGGAAGAAACCACTGAAATGCTGCACGTTTTGCGTGACTTATTGAAACAGGATATTCCCCTGAAAGATGTTGCCATGCAAATAAGATCGCGGATGGACTATCCGTCAAGGCTGCAGTTGATGCATCTGATCATGGGTATCGCCATGTCTGATGGTGCCGTCTCTGAATCAGAAATCATACAGATCGAGCGCATCGGGATTGATTTGGGCATGAGCCGTCAGGATATGCAGTCGCTCAAAAACATGTATAAAAAATCGGATGACTGGGCTTACCAGGTTCTCGAAATCAGCCAAAATGCAAGCGATGAACAGGTTAAAAAAGCATACAGACAACTTGCTTTAAAAAACCACCCCGATAAAGTGGCCTACCTGGGAGAAGAAATCCGCAAAAGTGCACAGGACAAATTTCAAAAAATCAATGAAGCCTATGAGGCTATAAAGAAAGAAAGAGGAATGGTTTAGGGCAAGCGGCAGTGGCAGTGGCAGTGGCAGTGGCAGTGGCAGTGGCAGTGACAGTTATAAATGGCATATCAGGGAACACTGTTTACAAGAAAAAATATTTATTTTGTATTTTTCGTTTTTAAAGGTTAATCTTATATTTTTACATCCAATATATTATAAACAATACGATGGATTTAAAGGAGATCATGTCAGTCTCAGGACACAGTAGCCTGTTCAGGTTTATCTCGCAGGGTCGCAATGGAATCATTGTTGAATCATTTGCTGATCAAAAGAGAAGTTTTGTGAGTGCATCCCAGAAAGTGAGTTCTCTGGCTGATATTGCTATTTTTACCGATGACGAAGAGGTTCCGCTGCACGATGTGTTCAAAAACATATATGATTTGGGGCCAGAGACACAGGTGCCCGATGCCAAGTCATCTTCTGACGACCTGAAGAAATTCCTTGAAAAGGTACTTCCAAATTATGACCGTGACCGGGTTTATGTTTCGGATATCAAGAAATTGGTTACCTGGTATCATGCCCTGAAGGATCTTAACCTGCTCACTTTTGAGGAAAAGGCAGCCGAACCGGCTGAAGATGCAGCTAAATCAACTTCAGAAGAAACGGAACCTGCCAAAACAAAAGCCAAACCTAAGGGCGAAGGAAAGAAAGAAAACAAACCTGCAGATAAAACTGTCTCAAAATCAAATACAGACAAGCCCAGGAAAGAGACTGCCGTTAAGAAGCCGGCTGCATCCAAAAAGAAAGACTGATTACTTAAAGCTGCAACTCCAACTTCTCGTCATACTTCGACATGCTCAGTATGACAACATTCAGTCACACTGAGCTATGTGAAGCGTGACTTGCTGCACCCCAGTTGGCATTATGGGTGCCTCTTCATCTGTATCAGCGCCTTATTTTTTCTGTTTTTTTAACAATTTATCTTACCGCGATTGACTATTTGGCGCGGTTTTTGCGTTAATTTTAATGAGCCCAAAGTTTATTAATCCGAAAAACCGTTAATAGAATGAAAACCCTGATCTGTCTCTCCAAGACCCTGAAATTGGCATTGTATGCCATGTTGTTTATCCTGGTACCTTTAATGCTTACCGCTCAAACTGCGGAAAACAAAGATGTTCTTCCCCGTGATGGAGTTCATCATCCCGGGCAGGTAAAAGATTCAACAGCATCTCTTGACCATTTCGCTCCAGTTGTATCTGATATGGAATCAAACAAATCAAAAGAAAGCGAAAAGAAAGACACTTCTGTGAAAGGCAAAAAAGACTCCTTTACGCCTTCACAGGATGAGTGGCTTAAAAATGCCGGATATTTTAAAAGCAATAAGGCTGCGGCATCAAAGAAAAGCAAGCGGGAACCGGAACCCAGACAATCTGCGGAAGTTGTTAAAGAAAGAAACGATTAATCAAGAGATTTTGATTAAATCTGCCTTTGTGATTGTCAGAGATTCGCATTGAAAACCAATAAAAACCCCACCTGTTTGAACTTAACAAGTGGGGCCCCATAAAGTGATTTCTCAATCAGAAATCTACTGCACGACACCTTTTATTTTGAGTACAACTGTTTCATCAGCTGCATTGCTGTATACAGTAGCTGATTTTGAAAAAGCTCCCGCAGAAGCCGCATTATAAGTAATCACAATGTCAGCAGATTTCCCCGGCAGTATGGCTTCTTTGGGATATTCTGAAGCAGTGCAGCCGCAGGTTGTTGCTACCCTGTTGATGATTAACGGCGCATTACCGTTATTGGTCAGCGTAAATGTATGGGAAACAGGTTTGTTCAAAGCTATGGTCCCAAAATCAAAATTTGAATCTTCAAATGAGATCGCGGCTTTATTCAGCAGTTTTGCACCGGAAACCGATGCCATATCCTGTGAAAAAGCGACAGAAAAAAGAAACAATGCACTGAGAAGGATCATGGATTTTTTCATAGCGATGTGGTTTAATTGTTTGTTAACTTAATTCACGTTATAATACCATCACAAAGGTAATGTAAGGCTGCATCTGCCATTCCAAATAAACTCCTAAGATTTGTAAATGAAGTGTAAATGATGTGTTGCGTATAGTTTATATTTTATAATATTATGCTTCCAAATCAAGACAATTGAATATTAAGCCGATCAGAATATTTGTGCTGCTGGGAGTATTTACCATTTTTTGCATCATCATGGTGCAGGTAACCTGGCTCATCACCAGCATGAACAGTGAGTCCCGGAAATTCAGCCATTCCGTGCATGTTGCCCTGTTCGAAGTATTTAAGAAATTAGCCGGAAGTGCTCATGTTCCCGTGGAAAATCCGGTTCGTAAAATTTCAGATGATTTTTACGTGGTTGACCTGAACCGTGACGTAACTGCTGATGTGCTTGAATTTTACCTGATCAACGAACTGAGTAAATTAAACATACGCACCGATTTTGAGTACGGAATTTATGATTGCACCACTGATCGGATTATGTATGGCAGCTATTGGAGCGCAAAAGACGGGAAAAGAGAACCGGAAAATAAAACGGTATTGCCCAAAGTTGCCGGCCTTACGTATTACTTTGTAATCCATTTTCCGAACCGCAATGAATATATACTGAGTTCGATAAGCGTATGGATCTTTTTTGCGGCGGTTTCTGTAATTGTTTTGATTTTCTTTGGTTATGCACTTTATGTGATTCTGCGTCAAAAACGACTGGCCGACCTGCAAAAAGACTTCATCAATAACATGACTCATGAATTTAAAACACCTCTGTCATCAATAAAAATTGCTGCAGACTACCTGCTTTCCAGGGAGGATCACCGGGCCGACAGCAGGTATAAGAAATATGCCGAAATCATATTGACACAGAACGAACATCTGAATCGCCAGGTTGAAAACGTATTGCACATAGCCCGAAACGAGAAAAACTCCTTTCGTCCGAATAAGGCATCCGTCAGTTTGCCTGAACTGGTTGACAAAATTGTAACCGGGAATCAGGCAACCCTGAAAGATCAGGGCCGGATTGCCTTCATAAATACTGTCGGAGAAGTACAGGTTGAAATGGATGAGCTGCACGTTACCAATGCATTAGCCAGCCTGATCGACAATTCGCTGAAATATTGCACCAGAGATCCCGTCATAGAAATCCGGCTTGAATCAGAAAGCAACTATCTGAACCTGATCATCAAAGACAATGGCATCGGCATTCCCAAAACGGAATTAAAACGGGTTTTTCAGAAGTTCTACAGGGTTCCCACAGGAAATGTGCATAATGTAAAAGGTTTCGGACTGGGATTGTATTATGTCAGAAATGTGTGTAAGAGCCATGGCTGGCCTATTAAACTTACCAGCGAAACGGCTGTCGGTACGCAGATTATCATTCAAATACCCAAGAAATAATATGAATGACAAAAGAACCATATTGTATGTGGAAGATGATGAAACCCTTAGTTACATCACTAAAGACAGTCTTGAATTGCACGGTTTTCAGGTGTTGCATTGCACCAATGGAATCGATGCCCTTTCAAAATTCAACTCCAACGAAATTTCCATCTGTCTTTTCGACATCATGTTGCCCCGGCTGGATGGTTTCTCGCTGGCCAGGGAGATCCGAAAAATCAATGCTGAGGTGCCCATTATATTTCTGACCGCACGCAGTCTGAAAGAAGACAGAATAGAGGGACTCAAACTGGGCGCAGATGATTATATGGTGAAGCCATTCAGTATTGAGGAACTCATACTCAGGATCAACATATTTTTAAAACGGAGCAAGATCAATACCGACAAAACCGGCATTCAATTCACCAAATTGGGTTTGTATGTTTTCGACAAAAACAATCAGCTCGTCGCCATTGATGGCAAAGAAATAAAGCTGACGCAGCGCGAATCGGAATTACTGGATTTATTTGTAACCCATGTGAATCAGATAGTTAAAAAAGAAGATATATTGAAAAGCATCTGGTATGATGTCAATAATGTATACAGCAGAAGTCTGGATGTATTTGTATCCAGGCTCAGAAGAATTCTGGATGCCGATCCCAACCTGAAAATCGAAAACATTCACGGCATCGGATACCGGCTTAGAGACATGAACCAACGTTGATTCAGGATGTGATGATTTCCCGGTTAAGTAATTGTGCGTTGGCATGTTGCTTCAACAGGTCCAGGGCATAATCCATAGATACGTAAAGATCGTGAGGACCCTTGTACGCGTTAAAAACCATCAGTAAATGTTCAGTTCCGCCCCGGATGGATGTCCGTTCCTCGTCACTTGTAGGAGTTCCAATTGGCCCCTTGGCGTCACGCAGTACAGGTAAATTTTCAATATTAAGAATACCCCTGCCAATGGCATTAAATAATTCACCTGCCCGGCCCAGGCCTGCCACTACCGGGTTTTCAACAAGCGATGCATCAAATCCCCCGATGGAATAACCCGTCTTCAGCGAAACCAGATTGATCAGATCGACCAGCGTATTGATCCGGTATAAATCCTGTCCCTTTACAATCCGGCGCATCAGTGCTTCGGCACTGGGACGGTAGCGACTGGGGTCTTTCCCGCAGGAAGAATACATGCTGCGTGTGGCGGCAATCTGGGGCTGATCTTTAATGGATTCAAAGGTCAGGTTTTCCCTTACCTGCCGAGTTATTTCCTGAATCCCGTTCCAAAGTTCCGCGCTGTGATCGCTGTTCCGTACCCTGCATTCAATGATTCCGAGAGCCATGGATGGGTTTATTTTCTGCAATTCGGCACCGATATGCACGCTTATTGTTTCCATGAAAGCATTTTACGGTAAATATACACATCTCTGATAATTACCTCAGGTTGGAGAAAACAACCTTTGACAATAAATGTCCAGACAGTATTGCTAACATTGAAACAAGCACCAGCATAGCCAATCTGATACCCCCTGCAATGGTCAGCTGAGAAATCTCATCCAAAGAACTTGCCGGACATACCGAAGTATGCTGAAAAGACTCAATTTGGATTTCGATCTTTACTTTTTTTAAGTAACTTAGCTATCCCCAAAAACAAGTTATGAGAATATACATCCTTATCTTGTTTATTTGTCTTATTCTAACCAGTTGCCACCATTATTATTATGTCCCCACCAGCCACAATGTTCCCTTGTTTCGCGAAAAAAATGAATTCCATCTCGCAGGATCCTATGCAGTGGGTGATGAATCCAAAAACGGTGAATTGCAAACCGCGTATTCTATTACCGATCATGTAGGAATCATGACCAATTTTATGAGAACTAAAATTGGCAGCATTGCAGAGAAGAATTATGTCAGCAGCTTTAGTTATGATTTTGGTATTGGGTATTTCAGGCCCGTAGGAAGATCGTTTGTATTCGAAATATACAGTGGTTATGGTCGCAATAAACAGCATCACAAATATTCAAAATCTTTCTACAATTCTACAACCAGCACCTATGAGTATGAATCCGCCGGAGAATCTGGTTTAAAATGCGGAAGGCTTTTTTTCCAACCTTCCTTTGGTTTCGCTTCAGATCATTTCGATGTGACAGCATCATTGAGGTTGAATAATTTGTGGTATACACATATCAAATACGATGTTGTGGATCGACCACAAGACCTTGCAATTCTGATTATGTTGGACAAAAGGAACTATTTTGTGTATGAGCCGGCAATCACATTGCGAACCGGATGGCGGTATTTCAAGGTTCAGCTTCAAGCATCATTTGCTGATATCCTGTATAATGAGGAGGAGGATGAAGAATTTTACAATTTTGTTGAAGGTCCGCACATCAGTTGCGGGTTATATCTGACCCTTGCAAACAGATGGAACAAGAAAAAATAGATCAATTCTGATATGCTGAAATTCATTATTGTCTGCAACTCCGATTCTGTTCTGCATCCATGTTAGCATGGCTTCCGATAGCTCGTTCATATGAGGCGAGAGGCGGGGTTATTTCGTGAGCACCGGTTCGGGGGTGCTATACAAGAAAATTGAGCTTGCACCCTTCGGGTTGTTATTTTTTTGCCTGAGCCAACGAAAAAGCAAGCTTTTTCCTGCCTCAGGCAATAATACTGAATTCCCTTGGAGCCAGAGGCGGGGTTACTTCGTGAGCACCGGTTCGGGGGTGCTATACAAGAAAATTGAGCTTGCACCCTTCG
>CAZLLD010000048.1:0-29880 GCA_964560225.1 uncultured Bacteroidales bacterium | reverse complement strand
GGCGTTTTTGGTTACTTTTGGCGCTGTAGCCAAAAGTGACAAAAAGGGATTCGGGCGAAGCCCCGGACGAATGCTATGTAAGAATGGTCAAATACAAATGGCAAAATCATTCCTTCATTTCATCTGTTGTCAAATTTTCTGCTTTGAATGTTGTAAGTAGCAGGATTTATAATCTCTTCTTCAAATAAACCATATCAACAAGTTGAACTCCGTCTTCAAACATGGGGTGGTCATAATTATCGGTAAAAAAGTTTTTAATGATATGCGATTTTTCAAATCCGCAACTTTCATAAAATGCCAATATTGCCGGAGTTTCACCGGTACCGACAAGCATTGTTTTATAATTGCCTTTGTAATAATCTGAAACAAACTTTATCAGTGCCCTGGCATATCCTTTACCCTGGTATTTTGGATATGTTGCTATGTTTTTCAGTTCACAGGTTTCCTTGTCTATCGCAACAACCACACAAACAGTCTTCAGATCATCATCGTAAAGTGCAAACATATCTCCATCTTCCAGATACCTGTCAATCATATCCTCCTGTTCGTCGGCCAACAGCAACAAATCAAGGTATTGCTTCTTATTGTGGGTAATCTTTTCTATTCGCATTACTTTCTCATTTTTCAATATTACTTTATAAAAACATTAAACCAACCTGCCTGCGCTAAAGCTCTGGTTTACTTGCAGAGTCGGCACATGCCTCTGCTACTCCCCTACCCTGCACCCCGTCGGGTCTGCCTGCCGCCTGCCGGTAGGCAGGGAACGGGGTTTTACATTGCACTGCCACTGGTGCTGTCACTGCTACTGTCTTTCAAATATAGACATAAATGGCGCTGGTTATCCTACTCAATTGTGAAAGATTAAAACCGGATTAACATTTTTTTCACACCAGCAGGAGCCATCGGGGTGGTTTCATTTCCAGATTTTTGATAATTTTATATACTGTTTGCACTGACGCTCATGCATCAATATTGAAGTCAATTATCAATCAATCTGTTACCCATGAAAAATATATTTATTACCCTGGTTTCCTTTCTGCTCCTGGTGTTCAGCATACAACCCGCTGAAGCCAAACTCACCCTGAAAGAGGTACGTACTGCCTCAAAAAATGTACTGGTGGCCTTTTTCATCAGCGATACACTCAACATCAATGAAATGGATGTTTCCAATGCGGCCCTGTGGAAGATCAACGGGGTGCCTTGCAAAGGAATTTCTCAGTACAGCACCGAAGGCGATCCCTGTGACCACCACGTGTACCTGCAAACTACAGACCTCAGAGAGGGTAAAAAATACAAGCTGGAAACACCTTACGGCAGCATCGATTTCATATTCTCGGCGCGCACCACCTTCTGCGAATCAATCAAAGTAAACCAGGCCGGCTACAGCGCCCTTTCCAAAGTGCGTTATGCCAATTTCGCCATCTGGCTCGGCACGGCCGGAAGCAAAAAAATAGAAGGTGCCCTGCCCGATTTCGAGGTTTTTGAGGCAAAAACCGGCCAGGTGATCACAGCCGGAAAACTGGCCAACCTGGGCAAGGACAGCTCATCGGGTGATTTCGTTTACCGCATCGACCTGGCCCAAGTGCCTGAAGGCGGCCCCTATAAAATTGCCGTAAAGGGTTACGGCTGCTCCTACCCCTTTGGCGTGGGCGGGCAATTCATGAAAAAAGCCGCATACACGCTGTTCCGTGCCCAGTTTTACCAGCGTTGCGGATGCCCGATCGACAGTCCGGATATTCGCAAAAACCCCTGTCATACCCTGGTGTATGATGTAGATGGCCCCATTGGTGAAGCAAACATTGTTGTGCAAGGCAACGAGCCCACTTTCAAATGCTACGGCGGTTACCACGATGCCGGTGACGCCGACCGCCGCGCCTACCACATTGCCAACCCGATCATCAACCTGATGATCTACGAGGCCTTCCCCACCTATTTCTACGACGGTCAGTTTGACATTCCCGGCAAATTCGACGCCGACTACCATATTCTCAGCAAAATCAACGGCATACCCGACATTATTGACGAAGCTGCCTGGGGATCATTGGTATGGGAATACCTTCAGAACGACGACGGCAGTGTTCATTTCGGAACCGAAACCAAAGGCTACCCCGATCCATTCGCAGCTCCCATGGACCAGGACGATAAAAAATACGGAACTGTGAAAACCGATAACCGCGCAACCTGCACCAGTGCCGGCATGTTCATGCACCTTGCCCGTTTCCTGAAACCATACGATGCCGACCGGGCCAGAGCATTGCAACAACGTGCTGAAAAAGCCATGGTCTATGGCAGTAATGCCATGACCGATCCGGAAAGACTGTACTACCACATTCAGCGTTACCTGCTCACCGTCGACGCTGCCGACCACCAGAAAATTAAAGAGCTGTATGCCATCGTAGGCGCCTTGAAATCGAATATTTACAGCACAATCGGCTACTCATTGAACGACAAAAGCTTTGACAACCCGGCCTACATCTTTTCCTACATTGTGGCAAAGGATGTACCCACCGACCCGGTGATCGTGGAATTCTTCAAAACTGCCATCCGTGAAGCAGCCGACAGTAACATAGCCGAACTGCGCAGCCATGCCTATCCTGTAGGCAATAACTCAGGCAAAGGCGGATGGGGCCATAACGTACGCCAGCCCCGCTATGCCTCAGCACCCATGCTGGCGTGGAGTTTGACCAAGGAGCAAAAATATATTGACGCCGCTTCGGAGCTGATGGATTATAAACTGGGGCTGAACCCGATCGGCATCAGCTATGTTACAGGACTCGGATTTCACCAGGTGCACAACCCGCACGACCGTGAATGCGCTTACACCATTCAGAAAGGCTGGGGTCCCAAGCCGGGTATTACGGTATTCGGCCCCGGTGTGCTTGGATGGAGAAGAGGCCCGCTGCCGGTGATTCCTAATCTTAACGAAGTAGCGAAGGAACGGCAGTATGTGGACAACCTGGCTACCATTAACTTCAACGAGTTTACCATTTTTGAAACCATGGACCACGATGCTTTTTACACCGTGCTGGCCAATGGAGGAAAGTGGGATAAGAAGGAACCGTTTTAATTGAAGGAAGAAGGAAGATCAAAGATCGAAGATCTCGGGAGAAAGGGACAAGGGACGAGGGACGAGGGACAAGTGTCAGCAGCAGTGAAGTAGCCGTCATTGCGAGCGAAACGAAGTGGAGCGTGGCAATCTCGCACGAAGCGGAGTGCAATGAAGTCAATCTACAAATAGTGGCTACTTGATAGAGATTGCTTCGGTTGTCGTACCTCCTCCCTCGCAATGACGTGCTATAGTCATCATGTTTCCTATTTGCATAAATGTCGAGTATGACGAGTAGTAGTCTATGCTAACGACCAATTGCTAACGGCTAATGGTTAATAGCTAATAGCTATTTTTCGATCTCCAGCAAACTGCAGGCGAACCATAGGAGGGGGGCCTGGCCGTGGAGGTCGCCGGTAACGCGGGGGCGGGTGAGGTAAAAATTCACATCCTGGCTTTGGCCGGTTCCCACGCATACTTCGCGGATTTTACCTTCGTCGTTGAGGTATCCGAAAAGCCTTTCCCAGGCTTTCATGTAGGCACTTTTATAGGGCTCTTCAGGTAACAGTCCAAGCTTTACCCCCACACTCATGGCATAACCAAACATGGCAGTGGAGGATGTTTCCTCAAACGATTCCGGATGATCGATCAGCTGACGCCACATGCCATCTTCGGTCTGGCTTTCGGCAAGGGTTTTCATCATTTTCAGATACCCTTCCTTTATAGCATTGTAATGCGGATTGCTTTCGGGCAATTCCGACAAAACTTCGGCAATTCCGGCAGCCACCCAACCATTCCCCCTGCCCCAGAAGAAATGGGCATCGGGACCATGGAAAAAGAGTCCGTTTGGTTGCTGCAGCTTTTGTATGTAGGTATCAATTTCGAGGGCGGCTCGCTCGAGGTAAATCATGTTGCCGGTGGCCCGGTAGGCCTGCACCTGCAAACTGCCGATCATGTAGATGTCGTCGATCCAGAAGCGGGTTTGGCTGGTGAGTCCGTTTGGCAGCGGATCCTTCCACTGGTCGTCGGCAAAGGCCAGCCCCTGTTTGAGGTATTTCTTGTCCTTGGTCTGCATGTATATCTCGAGCGGCAGGATGCCGTAAACATTGGCATCAACATGATTGGCCGTGTTCGGTATGCTTTCGGCTGTCACCCGGTCGTAGCGCTGAATCAGCTTTTTCAGCGTTTCCTTGTCTTTCATGATTCCGGCCAGCTTCACCGCCCCATAGGCCGCACAGGCTTCGGCATAGTGAACGGCTTTCACCTCGGGCGTGTTGTACATCATGAATTCAGTCCGCGAGAGCAGGTCGGCGGTAACCCGTTTTCCGAAAGTCTCGGGTGTAAGGATATACATGGTAACGTTCGGAACCACAAAACGGGGGGCGCAACCCGACCACATGATGAGGGCAGCGATAAACAAGAGGGAGCAGTTTTTCATAGGGAAATTTTTACCTAATGTACATAAAAATAATCAATAGCCGCTTTGGCGGCCTGCGAATGCTGGTAATGCCTTTTCACCTGGTAGAGCCTGCCGTCTTTCACAAAGCGTGCACCCGTTTGCTTGAAATGAAAAGGCACCTTGTTTTGAATGCACTGTTTGCGGATATCAAGCACCCAGTCATAATGACATTCGCGGGCGTTGTCACCCGACTCACCACCCACAACAACCTGTTCAACGGAAGGATGCAACCAGCGCGAAAGGTTGATTTGCTCAAGCAACGGCTCACAGGCAATGCCCTTGTGCCTGATCGGCAGGCTCAGCAGAATGGGCAGGCGGAAGTCGGCCCGGTCCTGGTTTTCGCAGGTGGAATAAACCGTGACATTGGGATAGCCATCACCCCAGTCATCGGGAAGATTGACGGTAAACCTGTCGATACGTTTGGTGATGATGAAAAAATCGAGATCGTTCCGCTGCCGGATCATCTGCCAGGCTTCCTTGCGCCATTCGTCGGCCTCGTCGAGGAAGAAGTCGGATGAAAAGCAGGTGTACACGGTTTGGCCGGGCTGCAGCTTATTGGTGCCATCGCGCTTTCGTTTCAGGGGAAGGTTGAAGTTTGCCGTTTTGGCTATGACTGAAGCATCCTTCTCAAAGCCCGAATCAATGCGGTAGACATAGCAGTTCAGACAGCCGGGGCTGATTTTATGGCAGCCGTGCCACGGATTCCACTGCGCCATGGCGTAGACCTATTTGACACTACAAATTAATATGCTTTTGATCATGCGAATCATGATTGTATTACAAAAATAGGATTAAACTTGTAACCGGGTTTATGCAATTTTGTCCTTAAAGACAAATTGTTTTTCTTTCACAAAAATTAGATTCAATACGAATGAAATCAACGGTTATATTATTCACCCGCAATGGCATGGGCACTGCGCCCGAAGACCTGAGCCAGACGCTGGTAAAGAATTACCTCGGTCTGCTTCGCGAAGAAAACAAACTGCCGGCGGCGCTGCTTTTTTATGGCGAAGGGGTGAAGCTGGTTTGTGAAGGCTCACAGGTACTGGAATCTTTGTCAGAACTGGAATTACGGGGTGTGAAGCTGGTGGTATGCAAAACGTGCCTGAATTATTTCGGGCTTCTTGACAACATCAAAGCCGGGCATGTGGGTACCATGGCGGATATACTTACCATGCAGCTGGAAGCGGGTAAAGTGATAAGTGCTTGAGGAACCCGTTTGTTATTTTTTACTCCCGATTTTGAGCAATAATTCAAGAAACACTGCCTGCCGGAAGGCAGGTCTATATAATCAGCGCAAATCTTCTCAATTTGCGGATATCTGCGAGAAATTTTTATCAAGAAATACTCTGCGAGAAAGGGATTTTGGGCAAAGCCCCGATAGGACCCTACCAAATTTTACAACCTTGTGACAATTCGTGACAATTATTTACCCTCCTGTGACAGCGGTTTTCTGACACCCCCGTATTTTTGTATGCGTATTTTGATAGGATTTTTTGAATACAATAAGATATCATGAAAGCAATAATAACAATAACCTTCCTGATCACCCTGATGCTGATGGGCGTAAACATGGTCAATGATACGCTCTTGCACACCGTTTCATGCAAAGGCGCAACAGATACAACTATTACCGCAGGAACCCAGGATGCTGAAATGAACCTGACAACGACCGGAAAACCTGTTGTTCAGTCAGCCGAAACACAGCAAAACTCAGTCGAGGCATTCGAAACCCTGCCAGGCAAAAATACATCCAATCTGATCATCATTTTATAACCACTATATGAAAACAAACTATACATTAAGACTGGCCTTTTTTCTGCTTGTGGCAAGTTTTGGCTTAACGGGCAGGGCGGAAGACATGCGAAAATATGTTTCTCTGTCGGGTTACTGGAAGTTTTCGATTGGCGACGATCTCTCCTGGGCAAATCCTTCTTTCGATGACAGCAACTGGGACCAGATCGTTGCAGACGAAAAATGGGAGGATCAGGGCTATGATGATTACAACGGGTATGCCTGGTATCGCAAGACCTTTCGGATCAGCAATGTGCCTAACAATACGGTTCTTTACCTCATGCTCGGGCGCATTGACGATACCGACGAGGTATATCTGAACGGCAAGCTGCTGGGCAAAAGCGGAAAGATGCCTCCGAATTATGTTTCGGCATATGACCGTTCACGCAAGTACGTGATTCCGGCCGGTTACCTGCTGAAAGACTCCGAGAACGTGATTGCAGTGAGGGTATACGACTCATATCAGGAAGGCGGGATGGTGAGCGGATCAACCGGTATTTATTTTGATGCCGATGTGGAATTGCTCGACGTGAACCTGAACGGCAGGTGGAAATTTCATACCGGTGATGACAAGGCATGGCGCGAACCGGAATTCAAAGATGACAACTGGAAAAGAGTGCATGTGCCTGCATCATGGGAAAGCCAGGGATTTGACGACTACGACGGATATGCGTGGTACCGCGTAAATTTCAGGTTACCCAAAAACCTGAGTGAAGGCGATCTTTACCTGGTTCTTGGAAAGATTGACGATATTGACGATGTATACCTGAACGGAAAATATATAGGCGGCGTTTATGACCTTAGGAAAGGCAATGAATTCAGAAGGTCGAACTGGGAGTATGACGCACGCAGGATTTATCACATTAAAGACGGCCTGCTGAACCGCGACGGCATCAATACTCTGGCCGTGAGGGTTTATGACAGTCATGAAGTTGGAGGTATTTACCAGGGTCCGATAGGCATCATGTCGGAACCGAACATGAAAAAATACCGGAACAGACATTATGAAAGCCGGAGTTTTTGGGATTTCGTTTTCGATGAAGTATTTGTGGATTGGGATTAAAACCGTAATGTCATGATTTCAAAAGTAATACAAATAGGGAAAAGGGCTTTGGCAGTGATGGCGATGATATGCCTGATGCATCAGACAGGAAAAAGTAATGTATACTACGAAAACCTGACGCTGCTTATGAGCCTGAGAGGTACGTGGTCCTTTTCAATCGGGATCAGCGACGAATGGATCTCACCAAAGTACGATGACAGTGACTGGGAAAGCATCCGGGTTCCGGCTTCATGGGAAGATCAGGGGTTTAACGGATACAACGGCTATGCCTTTTACAGAAAAAAAATTACGATTCCTGCATCATACAAGGGTCGCATGTTGTACCTGAAAATGGGCTATATCGATGACGTAGATGCTGTTTACCTGAACGGGTACAAGATTGGCTCCACCGGCAGTTTTCCGCCGAATTACGTGACTGCGTACAACGCCAACCGCACCTATTACATACCCGAACAATACATCAACTTCGACGGATTGAACCTGATTACGGTAAAAGTTTATGATTCACAACAGGCAGGTGGTATTGTAAGCGGCGATGTGGGTCTGTATGGCGGAAAAGCCTCGGTTAACCTGGAAGTAAACTTACAGTCGCAGTGGAAATTCAAAACCGGTGATGACCTGGCACGCAAGGAAGCTGATTTTAACGACAGCCAGTGGGACAACCTCTTTGTTCCTGCCAAATGGGAAGACCAGGGTTACCGCAATTACGACGGCTATGGATGGTACCGCAAAACGTTTGTTTACCAGGGAAATGCCAACGACAAGACCTTGGTGGTGCTCATGGGTAAGATTGACGACATTGACCAGGTGTATATCAACGGCACCCTTGTTGGCGAAACAGGCACATTTCCAGCAAAACCGGGGCAGCGTGCCAATTCCGACCAACATTACAACGCATTCAGGGGGTATTACTTCCCGGCCAGCCTGCTGAAAAAAGGTCAGAACACCATTGCCGTAAGAGTGCTTGATACCGGTGGCGAAGGCGGTATATATGAAGGTCCGGTAGGTATCATTACACAAACCCAGTATATTGAATACTGGCGCAAGATAAAGAGAAGCGGAAATTAGGACGTCCGCTCTCCTAACGGGACATAATAAGTTTTAGGGGTCCCCTTTTTATTGGTTGCGTGAAAGGAGCGGTTGGAGGACTTGCTCCTTTCCTTTTTTCACAGGAAGTATAATCCAAATTTTATATATATTTAAACAAAGAATTACTTCATGAATTCGTCGCTAAGAAAGATCGGCATGTTGATTGCAGCAATCATTGTATTGCCGGTGGTGGTATTTTCAGTATTTGAACTGGGCAACCAGCGAAAGAATGAAAAAGTAATCCAGGACATATACAACAACCAGCTCGAGGCCATACTCTTTTCCATCAACCAATACTCCGACGACATCATGAGCAACCTGGCCAGCCGCATTGAGAACATATACATCAACTACAACTCAGAATCCAACGCCAGGTTAAGAAGACTGACGGAAGAGAATTCATCGGTTATCAACCTGTTTCGGTTCAATGCAAAGCTGGAATTGGAATCATCGGTTACCCCGATGGACGGCGACAGCATGACGCTTCAAAAAACCAGGTCCCTGCTTAAGGATAACCGCGACCGCTTACGCAGGCTGCAGACTTACCTGAGAGGCGGCTACCGCAAGATTGAAACACTCGACAGCACGGAAAAACAAATGCAGAAGCTTGTTTTTATAACCCGTATGAGCGATCAGGATGTGATCAACGTGCTCGTGCTCGATCCCGAGAAATTTATCAGCCAGCTGTTAGATCCAAAAATACAGGAAGTTGCCCGGGACAAATTTCACATTGTTGCCTTCAGGGCCGGGGAGAATCAGCCGTTCTACTCCTCAAACAAGAAGCTGAATCCGGGAAATATTAAAAACAAAAGGCCGTTCTGGCTCCTGAAAAACTACCTGATGGGTATAGAGCTTAAAGACGTTACCATTGCTGATCTGGCCCGGCAGCGGTCGAGGGAAAACCTCATCCTGATTGCGATCATGGACCTTATTTTGCTGGCAGGGGCCTGGCTCATTTTCAGAAATATCCGCAAGCAGGTGGAACTCTCGCAGCTGAAAAGCGATTTCGTATCGAGCGTTTCACATGAGATCCGCACTCCTTTGGCGTTGATCAGCATGTATATTGAAACCCTGGAGATGGGCAGGGTAAAAAGCGCCGAAAAGGTCAAAGAATACTACACGGTGATCCTGAATGAAACGTCGCGCCTGTCATCCATGGTGAACCGCATTTTGAGCTTTTCGCAGATTGATAACAACAAGCGGAAGTACAGTTTCTCAGCAACCGACCTGAACGAGGTTGTGGAAAAATCAATTGCTTCTTTCCGGTATACCCTGGAAAATAAGGGATTCTCCTTCAGCTTCGAACCTGATGGCGACCTGCCTCAATTGACCGCTGACCGCGAAGCCATTTCCGATGCCCTGGTGAACCTGATTGACAATGCCATGAAATACAGCGATGAGCATAAAAGCATTGCCGTAAGAACGGGAACCGACGGGCATTTCATATTTCTGGAGGTGGAAGATCACGGCATCGGTATTTCGGAGAAGGATCAGAAGTATATTTTTGACAAGTTCTTCCGGGTAACCGAAAAGAACCTGGCCCACCGGGTTAAGGGTTCCGGACTGGGCCTGGCTATTGTGAAGCATATTATGAACGCCCACCGGGGTGAGATCTATGTGAAAAGCACACCAGGTATGGGTTCGATGTTCCGGCTTTTATTCCCGATTATGCAACCTGAATGACTATGAAAAAGATATTAATAGTTGAAGACGAACTCAACATGATCACGGGTTTGAAAGACAACCTGGAATTTGAGGGATATGAAGTAGACACGGCTACCGAGGGGAAGACAGGACTGGAAAAGGTTACCGGCGGTAAATATGACCTCATTTTACTGGACGTGATGCTACCGGAAGTTTCGGGGTTCGACATCTGCAAAACAGCACGGAAAAAAGGAGTGAACACGCCCATCATCCTGCTCACTGCCAAGGGAGAGGAGATCGACAAGGTACTCGGACTTGAGCTGGGAGCCGATGATTACATCACCAAGCCCTTCAGCCTGCGCGAATTGCTGGCACGAATCAAGGCCATCCTGCGGCGGTCGCCCGGCACCAACGGGGAATCACAAGGGGATGAAGACGTTCAGATCGGCAATTTGCGGGTAAATTTCAAAAATTATACGGCATCTGACTGTAACGGTGAGGTACGCATGTCGCACAAGGAATTTGAAATACTGCATTACCTGTATTCCAACTCAGGTAAAACGGTAGACCGCGACGACCTGATGAGCAAGGTATGGGGTATTGATTATGACATTACCACCCGAACGGTAGATAACTTCATTCTGAAGCTGCGGCAGAAAATTGAAGCCGACCCCAACAATCCGAAGATTATCCTTACGGTGCATGGGGTTGGTTATAAGATGATAATTACTTGATTTATAAAAGGTAATCCCTCTTTAAGGTCGGTTTTCCGAACTGTCTGCATCAGATAAAATGGTATAGAAAGATCATGGCCCCTTCAAAAGCCGGCTTCGGGTTGTCTTTAATCTCTAAAACAACCTGAATTACCGCCTTGGTAACACCCCTCAGATTAACAATTGACTTCAGGCTCGCCACCAGGCGCACCTCGCTGTTTACCAGCACAGGCTGGTTGAATTTAAGACTTTCAATGCCATAGTTCACCATCAGTTTGATGTTGTTGACCTGAACAATCTGGTACCACAAATGCGGCAGAATAGACACACTCAGGTAGCCGTGTGCTATGGTGGTGCCATAGGGACTTTCCTTTTTTGCCCTTTCCGTGTCGACATGAATCCACTGATGATCCATGGTGGCATCGGCAAAGAGGTTGATGTGTTCCTGTGTGATTTTGTAGTAATCAGACATACCGATGAGCTTACCGTTGAATCTTTCAAACTCTGCGTAGCTGTTGATTATTTGTTTTTCCATACGTTTTCTGTTAACAATTATTCTTAAATTCAAAATAATGGCATTCCATTCACACTACCCGGTTGTACGCAGCCTGCAACAGTTCATTCAGGACTGCCGGGCATTTCATATTGTCCAAAAATAGAAAAATTGTTTGGATGGATCACAGTAAATGATGATTTTGCAACCGATTGTTGATAATTATCCGGCAGGTTCACTAGCTTTACAAAAGATTACAAATTAGGTAACTTACATTATGAAGCAAACTCTCACTGCCTTACTTGTTGTTTTGCTCCTGTTCCAGGCATGCAAAAAAGAAGATCTTTCAACTGTTGCCAACATTGCCAATTTTAGCATTTCGGATCTGAGTCCTGCCAGTCTGTTCCCAGACACCGTAATTGTTGATGATCCGTCTCAGACCATCTCGCTGCTTTTTGCAGAAACCCTTTCTGCCGAATCTTATCCGGTAAGTTTTGTTGCCCATTTCGGGCTTACCGCAGGAGCCACGTCATTGCCCGTATCAGGAACGACTTTTACCATCAGCGACCGTGATGATTATGGTTTGTTAACCCTTACTGCTGAAGATGGCAGCAAGTATGAATATGGCATTGTAATGCGCGATAACCAGATTCCCGATTCCGGTTTCGAGGACTGGTACACTGCAAGCGGCATGGACAGCAGGCCATACCAGGAACCCGGAACGAACAGCCTTTCTACCGTTTGGGCAACTGCTAATTACGGAACCAGCATGTATGGCGTATACTGCACCAAACCTTTGGCCGATGGCGATAACACGCTTGCACAGATAAAAACCGGAGAAACCTCACTGATTCCTGTTACGGCAGGAACGTTGTTCAATGGCAGGTTTGATGTCAACGGCGCCATAAGCAACCCTACCAATCCCCGCAAGGCAGTGGCCTTTGGTATACCGTTTACACTGCGTCCCACAGCTTTCAGGTTCAGGTACACCTATCAGCCAGGCGAAAGATATATTCAGGCTACACTGAAGAATCCTTCGAATCTGTTTGGAGGATTCAACATCACTGACCTGGAAGGCGGAGATATGTTTGCGGCATATGCCGTGCTGGAAGTACGCGAGGGATCACAGGTTACCGAAATCGCCAGGGCAGAGATCAACTCAGGCGTAGCTCAGGATGTTTTCCAGGAACTCACTGTTCCGTTTGTTTATTCGAGCAGTAAAAAACCGACTCACATTTATGTGGTTTTCACCTCAAGCAAAGATGGTGACTTGTTTACCGGCGCTGTTGGCAGTACATTAACCGTTGACGATCTGGAACTGGTATATTAAAAGAACTTTTACCATGAAGCGGGTCGCGCTGATGATATTGCTCTTCATCCCTGTGCTGGTGTGCGGCCAGGAGAACAACTGGTGGATCTACCCTGCGCTCGGTGTGGATATTGGAGGCGCCATTCCCTTCCCCTTATCAGATATCCCGGATGGTGCCAGGGGAACATCAAAGATTAATCCCAGCCTGGGATTGGGATTTGAATACCAGTTCACGCCAAAATGGAGTGCCGGCATACAAATTAATTATCATGTACTTGAGTTCTCCGGTGAAGCCGACGTGATCAGTCAGCCTTTTTATTACAACAACCAGCAGGGAATACTCTATTTCTCAGGAGAAACAAATACCGACATTGAACTTCGGCTTATTGAATTCCCGGTTATGGCACTGTACAAGATTGGTTCGCGATGGGCGCTGATAATGGGGGCCTATTATTCACGAATTGCCGATGGCGCTTTTGACACTGAGGGGAAAAACGGGGTTCTTTCAGATGACAAGTCGATTACCGATGCAGCACAGCTTCCGGGAACAGCAGATACACGGTATGATTTCAATGATGACCTTGACAAATGGGATGCCGGTCTGTTGATCGGCTACCGCTATGAAATTGCGAACCGGCTTTCGTTTCACACTCATTTTACCATTGGCTTTAACAGCCTTTTTAAGCCGGAGTTCAACAACATTGATTACGAGATGTACCAGCTCAGGCTGAATGCCGGATTGTCATTCTGCTTTTTCAGATAGTACAACTAAATGATCTGCGGCTAATACAATTTATTAGGGTCACACTGAGCCTGCCTGCCGGCAGGCAGGCTCAGTGTGACCTGCGTTGTCAGACTTTAAAAACAATAAACCGGTTTTTGTAAAGGTGGCTTAGAAATTTGGTCAGTCGCAATTCGGGCTGGTTATTCGAATTCACTTCTCCCTGAATATTCTTAAATACCAGGTCACAAATCTCTCCAGCACTTCTTTGTCCGTCAATCAACCGCCAGACATTGCTGCCTGTTTCATCGAGATGTATTCTGAAGTGCTTCGACCGCCGTGGAGGTATCAGCCACCGGGTCATCCAGGCGCTTTTGAATTTGGGTATCAGCAGCGTGATTCTTCCGCTGGAGTCTTCGGTGAATTCCTGCACGTTGCGAACCGGAACCATATCGAGGTAGTTGGTGTGATTGGGCTTTTTGAACATGGTGAATAGTGGTTCGGGTAAATAAACCCTTCAAGGGTCAGAAGACCGCTTGAAGGGTATGTGCGTATCGATTGAAGGTATGAGTATATCGTTTGAAGAGCAAAAGCCTCGTCAGAAGGCCTACATGGCACTTGGTGGCATGGGGGCGTCGGGAGCACCTGCATTTTTAACCGGAATCCGGATGAGCACCAGGCCAATCAGCGCCAGCACAATCAGGCTGATAGAGAAGGGCGGGTTCTTGAAGAACGAGAACAGGTCGTACAGGAATATATCTCCCACCGCAAAGATGGCAATGATCAGCCCCATTAACGCCTCGCCTGCTATGAGGCCTGATGCCAGCAGGACACCGATGTTTTCCACATTGACCTTCTGCGGAGCGGTGAATTTGCGTTTCTCAGTGATCTGATCTACCCATCCTTTGATGATACCGCCCAGGAAGATGGCGAAAGTGGTATCGAGCGGCAGGTACATCCCCACACATACGAGCATGGGACTTTTGACCTGCATCATGATAAAGCCGATTCCCATAAGCATGCCGGCGATGATCAGCGGCCAGGCCATTTGTCCGCCCACAATGCCTTTTGAAAGAATGGCCATCAGGCTGGCTTGCGGAGCCGACAGGTTCTTGCTGCCGAAACCGCCTTCGTAGCCCTCGCGAACGCCTTTGGCGATATCGCCGTCGTTCAGGAACACGAGCACGCCGAACATGACAGCTCCCGAGAGCACTACTCCGATGATGTCGCCGATCTGCATGCGCCAGGGAGTACCTCCCAGGATGTGCCCGGCCTTCAGGTCCTGCAGCATTTCACCGGCAACCGCTGCCGAAACGCATACTATGGCAGCCACACCAAGCACAGAGGCAACGCCTTCGCTGCCGGTAACGCCCAGGGCAACCATAATGAGAGCGGTAACCACCAGGGCGGTCAGGGTAAGTCCGGAAATCGGGTTGTTGCTTGATCCCATCAGGCCAACCAGGTAACCCGAAACAGCAGCAAAGAAAAAGGCGAGAATAATCATCACGGTTGCAGCTACAAAAGCAACCAGGGGTGTGGTTTTGAATATCAGGAATGTAATGCCGAAGGTAAGCAGGGCCACCAGGCCGATGCCAATAAGAATCCAGTTGAAATTGATATCCCTCTCGTTCCGGGGAGTATCCACATGCTGTCCGGAAGCTGCCTTTTTCACATCGCCTACTGACCGGGCAATGCCGGCAATAAGGCTCTTGCGCATTTTCCATAAGGTGTAAACAGCGCTTACCAGCATGCCGCCAATAGCAATGGGCCTTACGATGAAACGCCATATCGAATAGAATGAAGAGGTCCAAACCTTGGTCATGGCTGCATCTGCGGTGAGTGACGGATCACCGGCCATGAAGGCCGATGCCATGGCATTCAGGTCGAATGACGGGGCCAGGAAGTACAGGATCATCGGGGTAAGCAATCCCCAGGCAATGACGCCGCCGCTGAAGTTCAGCGAGGCCAGCTTGGGTCCGATGATGTATCCAACGCCCATGTAGGCCGGACTGATACCGGGTGAACCCAGCATCATGCCGCCCTGGCCGACAAATTTGGTGCTGGCCACGGTTTGTTTGGTAAACACCACAAATTTTTCCCAATACACGGCAAAAAGCTTGATCTCGCCCAGCAGCTTCACCAGCCCGCCCATGATCATGGCGAAAAAGAGAAATTTGGAATTTCCGCCGCTGGTTTGCCCGGCCTTGTGAATTTCGGATGCAGCAACCGACTCGGGGAAAGGCAATTCGGTATCCTCCACCATCACCCTGCGCAACAGGGCAACAAACATGATACCCAGAATACCTCCTGCAATCAGGATCAGGGTGGAAGTGACATAATGTCCGGGAGTGAAAAACGGATCCCAGAGTCCGGCTACAAAGAATGCCGGGAGCGTGAAAATGGCGCCTGCAGCAACTGATTCTCCGATGGACCCGACCGTACGTGCAAAGTTTTCTTCAAGTATTGAACCCTTTAGAGCTTTCAGAATGGCCATTCCGATGACTGCTGCCGGGTAGGTGGCCGCAATGGTCATGCCGGCCTTAAGGCCCAGATAGGCATTGGCCGCACCCAAAACAACCGCCATAACCAGTCCGATGATCAGCGCCCTGACAGTAAATTCCGTCATGCTCGTATCGGGTGAAACAAAGGGTATGAATTTTTTCTTTTCCGACATATACTGATTTTTATAGGTTTTTCATTTAAAAGTTTGAAGATATAAAACTATTTGGCACCACAATTATGAAATTAATCACTTTTCCCGGAGCTTGCCCAAATTCATCACCATCAGTCGTCATTCATGGTTTCGGTAAGTTTTTGCACAATCCGGAACTGGTGAAAGAATTCCCTGGCAATTACCCGCAACACAGTATAAACCGGAATGGCCAGCAACATGCCCGGCAAACCGGCCAGGCTGCCGCCAATGATGATCACGAAAAATATCTCAAGCGGATGAGATTTGACGCTTTTGGAATAGATCACCGGAACCAGGATGTTATTGTCAATAAAGTTTACAGCCAGAAAAACCCCCGCGAGCTTAAGGAAAACAGGCAGCAATTCATTTACATTACCCGTTGCCAAGGCAGTTGTGATACCCAGCACGATGCCGATAACCGAACCGATCACCGGCCCGAGATACGGGATTATATTCATGATACCACCAAAGAATCCAATGAGCAGGGCATTTTCGATTCCGAAAATCCAAAGTCCGACAGCTATCAGCGACATGACACCCACAACCTCGAGAACAACACCAATGAAATATCGTTTCAGCAGACCTTTTGAATCACTGATCACTTCACGCGCTCCCAGATGGTATTTAACGGGGATGATCAGGAAAAGGCCGTCTTCAAAAAGGCCTTCATCCTTTAGGAAGAAGAAGGTGATGAAAAGAATGGAAAACAAGCCCAGAAACACCGTGCCTGCGGTGCTGAAGAATTTGCTGATGACTTCGGTCACACTTCCCAGGCTGACCATCGATTTTACTTTGAGCAGCACAAAATCCTGCAGGGTCTGGCCTTCGGGGACAACCCCAAACAGATGGAGTTTTTCATTAATCCATTGCAATGGGGCCTGAAGATTTCTAGCCAGCTGATCCACATCAATCTGCGAAATGGTTTCTGCCTGTTTGATGATCAGCGGAACAAAAATGGAAATAAAGCCAAGCCCGACAAGCACCAGGATGACAAGGGCCAGCAGCGCACTCAGGGTGTGCGGAAATTTCCATTTCCATACGTGAAGCCGGTCGATTAATTGTACAACAGGTTGCCCGATGAATGAAAGCACAGCTGCTACCAGCACCCAGGCGATAAGGTACCAGAACTTCCAGATCAGAAGGCCTGCAAGCAGAAGCAACAACACGTAACCGGCATATTTCAGAACCTGCTTCATAATGGATGTTGTTAAACAAATGTAAGAAAATTCCCTTTCAACCTTTTTTTGTTTTTTTGAATATTGGGGAGCATGTATAAATTTCAGCTCAACAGAAATGCGACAAGTCATACTTCGACAAGCCTGCCTGCCGTAGCGGCAGTGTAGGCAGGCTCTGTACGGCAACGCTAGTCACACTGAGTTTACCTGCCGGAGCGCTAGCATAGGCAGGCCTGTCGAAGTGCGACTTACAGAATCTGCTGTTTGCCACTGCTTTTAAAGCAAGGGCGACAGCAGCCGTGCTATTCGCTCGAACATTTGCCTGTGTAGCGGCTGTGACTTCCAGTCGTTATACGTCAGTCTTCTGGCATTACGCAGATCAGCAAGAAACGATTTGCGCAGCTGCTCCGCAAAGTCGGCAGCATAGATGATGGCATTAACCTCGAAGTTCAGGTCGAAGCTCCGGTGATCCATATTGGCGGTTCCTACCACAGAAATGGCGTCATCAATCACCATGGTCTTGGCATGGATGAATCCTTTCTGGTAGAGGTAAATCTCCACGCTGGCCTTTAATAGTTCGCCGTAATTCGACCAGGCAGCGGCATTCACCAGGCGTGAATCGGATATTCCCGGAACCAGGATCCTTACCCTGACCCCGCCCAATGCTGCTACTTTCAGTGCATCCATGATGCTGCCCCCGGGTATCAGGTAGGGCGTGGTAAGTAAAATTTCAGTTTTGGCTATGTTGATAGCCTTCAGAAACGAAAGCTTGATGGTGGAAACAGGAGAATCGGGGCCGCTGGCGGCAATCTGCAAAATCGTATTGGCACTGGGCACAGGCACCGCGCTGAAATAAGCAGGTTCAGGCTGTATTTTCTGACCCGAACAGAAATTCCAATCGCATAAAAACAGGTGCTGCAAAAACATGATGCCCGGCCCCTCAAGGCGCAGGTGCGTATCGCGCCAGTAAACAGTACTTTCATCCTTCCCGGTGTTGATATACCGGTCGCTGATGTTGATACCGCCCAAAAATCCGGTTTGACCGTCAACAATGATGATTTTGCGGTGGTTCCGGTAGTTGATGCGGTTGGCAAACAAAAGGAGTCGGATCCGGTGGAATGGAGAAATCTCTGCGCCGGCCAGCCGGAGCTCGTCAATCAGCTCCCCACTGATCGAGCTGCTGCCGAATCCATCATAGATCATTCGGACCTGAATGCCCTCAAGTGCTTTCTGTATCAGTACCTCTTTGATGCGGCTGCCAATCTGATCCTCCTCGTAGATGTAATATTCCAAATGAATATGATGCTTCGCATTTTTAAGTACCTCAATTACTTCAGGGAACTTTCCTTCCCCGTTAATCAGCAACTTAACGGCATTTCCGGAGGTGAGCGGACTGCGGCTTTCGTTCATCAGCAGATTTACCAGGCTGTGACCGTTACCAACTTCAACAGCATGCTTTTTAAGAATACGCGTCGAAGAAGACAGAGTACGCTTATCGAGTTCTTTGAGCCGTACTTCGTCCGCTATTAATTTTTTCGTGTATATCAGCCGTTTCCGGTAATTAACCCCGAAAACAAAGTAAAAGATGATGCCTCCTACGGGAACAAAAATAGCCAGCAGCAGGTATGCCAGCGTTTTGGAAGAACTGCGGGTATCATAGACAATTCTTAAACATACCAACACCACGATCACCGCGTAGATGATTTCGATGAGAGTTATCCAGTTCATGTGTGGAATTGCTGCAATCGGATTTACTATTCAAATTTAGGATAATTGCTGATTTTTTGAATGATTTGTTGATAATACGTTGAACGCAAAATATTTCTCGCAGACCTGCCTGCCGGCAGGCAGGTTTGCGCGGATTGAACAGATTCTTGCAGATTCAGATGATTAAGAAGAAGTCCTCAGATAGTTTAAGCTCTTGGAAATGGTGTGCCTGAATAACTATTAAGAACAGCAGATATAGGCACAACGCCCTTGAAGTAATAAGATCCGCCTTTGAGAAAAGGCGTATAGAAAATCAATTCACTGCAGGCTTGCATGCTTAACAGATGTCGATAAGAAAATATGTTTGAGGCCGGTTCCCTGCCTCGCCGGCAGGCAGGCTACGGCCGAGTTTATTTTCTTGTGTAGCACATGAATTGATTTTTAGCCTTTTATCAGAAGCGGCGGCTCTTTTGGTTACTTTTCCAGCTGTAGGGAAAAGTAACAAAAGGATTTCGGAGCAAAGCTCCCAGAAAATCGCTAATGACATAAAGGCTACGTTGCAAGCTTGATGAAAGTTTTCCTGGCAATCAGGAAAACTTTCACTCCGGCACAAACCGGATCTTCACAATCTCCGACTGTGTGCCCAGCCGTATGGGTGCGCCCCACAAACCCAGTCCCGATGAAACATACAGGTGTGTCTTCCCCGATTTTTTATAGCCATACGGCAGGTCATAAATCCTGGAAACCACCCGGCTGATGGGAAAGATCTGCCCGTTGTGCGTATGCCCCGAAATGTGCAGGTCGATCAGGTGTTTTACCGATTCATCCATGCTGCCCGGCTGGTGATCAAGCACCACCCGGGGCAAGTCGGTTTCGAGGGTACTGAGCAGCTCCTGAAGCGACTTTCTGTTCCGGTTGGTCTGGTCATCGCGCCCGTAAATGGCCAGGCGGTTGTCGACGATCACGGCACTGTCGCGCAGCACCCTGACTCCCGAACGCTCAAGATAGGCCAGTACCTTGTCGATTCCCGCATAGTAATCGTGGTTGCCCGGTACTGCATATACTCCGTATGTAGCTTTCAGCTTAAGGAGCTCGGTATCCATTTGCTGGGCTTCAACTGCCCTGATGTTGTGGTCGAAGATGTCTCCAGCCAGCAATACCAGGTCGGGCTGGTGGCTGTTGATGAGCTCTACCCATTTGGTGAGCCGTCCCTTGCGGATCACATTGCCCAGGTGAATGTCACTGGCAGCAATGATGGTGAGGCCATTGGTGTTGCCATTGGCGCGATTGCTTTCCAGCGTCAGTTCTACCACACCCGGATCCCGGAACCGGTAAAAGCCTATAACCGATATTGCCAGCAGAACCAGCAAAAGTCCTCCAAAATACAAGAATCGGACCCGGGCATAATTCTGGCTGACCCATTCGGGATAAAAATGAAAAAAATGGTTCCCCAGCCTCAGCAAATCGGCCAGCAGGGTTCCGGCAAGCAGAAAGATAAACAGGATCATATAATAACCTCCCACATGCTCAAATAGGGAAACAAGCCAAACAGGCAAGCGGTTCCCCAGGAATATGGCCAGGAAATTGGAAGCCAGTGCAAGAACAAATACTGCGGAATAAACCATACGTAGCCAGTTCATGTTGGGCAATGCCTGCCACCCCCTGGCAAAGAGGTAAACGTTCAGGGCAATAAAAACCAGGAAAATAAGTATCATACGGAAAAAACTCATGGGTTTAATTTTTGTGGAAGCAAAAATAATGAACCTTCATATAAAATCAGGCGAATCGCCGGAGAAACCCTACAATTTCCATTGCCCAGGCTGTTCCTCCATGAATAATGGCCCCTCCCCAAATGGTGCGCGAGTGATAAGAGATCACACCCAGGATATAACCACCAAAAATCGAGCTGATGGCTTCAGTCATGGGTTTGCCAAAGTGCAGGGCACAATAGGCTGCCACCATGGGCAATACGGCATGGGGACCGAGATACCTGGTAAATCCCACCACCAGAAATCCCCGGAAAAAAAATTCCACATTGATGAAATCAAGTGCATAGGGTATTTCGTAGGTGAGAATTGCCGTCCATAACGGCCAATTATTGACTTCGGCAAAAACATGACCCCGGTAACGGTAAAACAGCGGGTAGTAATCATGGATATCCCTGAAAAAACTGCCGATGGCAACGCAAACCAGGGCAATCGCCAGGATAATAAAATAGGGTCGCGGCGAAAACCGGTTAAAACCCAGTCCGTAGAATCGGGTGGTTTTATTCCGGTCGGCAAGCAGGTGCAAAATAACCAGGGGGATCATCAGGGTGAAGAACTTCCACAGGTTGTTCATCACATGCCGGGCAAAAATCAGGTCGATTCCGGAAAACAATTGTATAAGCCAGTGGTGGCGGTTATAAGATCGGCTTAATGCCAGCATAAGAAAACCGATGACAAAGCGGAACCAAAACCCGCGGCTTTTGATCCAGGTTCGCTGCAAATTGAATAAATAGAGCAGCAGACAAATCACCAGGTAAGGAAGGCCCTGATACAGGAACAAACCAGCCATTTTGCCTGCGGGTGGCAATTTGTCGATATAGTCATCCTCAAAGTCAAAACTGTAGTTAAAGGCAATCAACACTGCCAGAAAGATGCCGATGCTAATAAACAGTGAAAGATGAAAATACTTCCTGTGATAATCCAGAATTTCACTCAGAATTTTTTTCATCTTTCCATGCCGGTATTTCAACAATCACTTTTTATCACTCCCTTTAACAGAGGGATATTCAAGTTGCGATTGCTGCTGGGTTTGACGCTGACCAACACCATATCTTTACTGAAAGCACATGATAAATACTGGGTATGCGGACTTTCGATAAAGCGCAAAGCCAGTTTAAAGGTAAACTGCAATGATTCGAGCAACCAATTCATTCCTTTGACGTTTAGGCTTGTTTAATCAGGATGCTTGCATTCCGCAACACGGCAATACTCCCTTTTTCGGCATCAATGAGCTTTTGTATGTCTGTTTCCTTAATTTTTGTCACGCCAAGGGTTTTGCATGCGGCTTCATCCAGTGAAGTCAGCATGTATATCTGAATTCGTTTGGCCTTTTGCATCATGGACAGGGCCGTTCCGCCATTTCCTTCATAGTTGTTTTCAAGCATGGCAAAGGCAGCTTCAAAGCTTCCTGCCTCGAGGTATTTCATGAAGTAATTGGAGCCTATTCTGTCAATGCATTCCGAGAGCATGATGAGTTTGCCCCCGTCTTTAACAAAGGCTGCAGCGTGGTGAACCGATTTATGCGCCTGAATGAAATTGATGTCCTTGGGGTATCCGCCGCTTGAGGCTACCACCAAATCGTAAACCTCTGTTCCTTCAAACCGGTAATAACTGTCGTGCAATCTGCAGGCATCCAGAAAATGCGCGTAGCTGTCGCCCACCAGCAACCGGCACACCTTGCCCGATGCATTCAGAATGCCATGAATGGAAATCCTGGGTGGCATTAAGGCATCAATTTCCCTCAGGTCTTCAGCCAATGGGTTGCCATCGAGTTTGCCGGGCTGGCATCCCGAAGCAAGCAACCGGGTTTGCCGGTCGAGAAAAAGTCCGTGGTTGTGGTATACCGCCTTTCTCGAAGCCAGTCCGGGAAACAACAGTTTCCTTCCTCCGCCGTAACCGGCAAAATAGTGGTGCGAAATGGCACCAAAGGTAATCACCAGCGTGCTGTTGAATAACTCCTTGCGCACCAAAACAGGAGTTCCCCGTTTTGTGGTTCCGCAGTCTTGAAACGCACTTTCATCAGAGCAGTCGTGGTGTACAAACCGGAATTCACCATAGGTTTTACCGTAACTTTCAAAACTCTCATCCTCAGACTGGCGCAAATGCGTGCCATAGGCAATATAAAAGCAGATATTCCTGGGCGAAGCGCCCCGGCTGATCAGTGCTTCAGTGAGCCAGGGGAGGTATTGCGGATAGCCGCACAACCTGGTCTTATCAGATACCACAACTGCAACTTCCCTGTATTTCAATTGGTCAGCGGGTAGAAATTTCAGCAGTTCCTGTGTGAAAGATTCCTTATCAATCTTATATTCCGGCTCTCTGAATTCAGGTGCAACAGCTCTGGCAGGGAGATTCAGATTCAGTTGGAGCTTACCGCATTTTAGTTTTGAGGGCATGAAGTGGTTTTTGGTAAATGTAGAAAAAGTTGTTGAATTATTTCCGGACGCAGATCCAGTGATACCGGCAGTGCAATTTACCTCAACTGCCGCGGATGGCATTGATTGTTACAAAGGGTATGCTCAGCGTCATTTCTCCCAATAAAACGGTCCTTTCATTCAGCAGATTTTCCACCTTGCCAAAAACAGGTTCAACCTGGTCAGCCGGCAGCAGCTTAATCCATGATTCCATGAATGCCAGGCGGATAAAATAGTGGTTCAGCATGGCTGTGCCATTGGCAAACCGGTAATTGAACTGGTCGTGTTCCATATCTTTGATATGAAATCCATGATTGGTAATACCGTTCAGGATCTCATCAAGCGGCTTCCTTTTTTCATAGATATGTTTCTTCATCGCATCCAGCTCATCCACCAATCCCAGTTCGCTGAGAACCTGGCCGAATACTGAATAGAATTCAATCATGCTTTTATCCAGATTCATGGTAAAAACAAACTGCCCGCCGGGTTTGATCACACGAGCGCATTCAGAGAAAACCTTTTCAAGGTCTTTCACGTTGTTGACCCCGTTGTTGCTCACGATCAAATCAACCGACTTGTTCTCAAGAGGAATTGATTCGGCATACCCCTTGATCAGTCGCACGTTCGATATGTTATAGCATTTCAATTTCGTTTTTACTGTTACATGCGCCTCCTCCCAGGGATCAATTCCATAAACAGCGGAATTTGCATCGAGTCGCATGGCAACCTCAGTCAAGGGGAAACCGGTACCAAAGCCAATATCAAGGACCGTCAAACCAGGCCTGTATTTGATGAAGTCAAGTAGTTTGACCCCAAATGGTGCTGACCACAAAGGCAGCTCGTCGTACATTTTTGCCAGTCCTTTAAAATCAATAGGATCAGCAAGGTATTTTTTCATGTGAATTAAAATTAAATTCGGGTTATCGATACTTACGTATTCATCAAACGCACTTCCCTACTGCAGGATTCAAATATAACAGATTTTTTCTGACACCACCCGACTATATATGCACTTGTCACAAATTGATTTATTGAGAAGTGGTCTGCTCGTATTTTTTCTCTAATTTCAGGCCGTTAAAATCACATAATCTCAACAACCTGAACGAGATATGAAAGCAATGGAACTCACCGGTTTAAACCGGTTGCACCTAATTGAGAAACCTGATCCTGAAATCATCAACCCGGATGATGTATTGATCCGGATGAAATCGGTGGGTATCTGTGGTTCTGATATCCATTATTACAAGGAAGGGAAAATCGGATGCCAGGTGGTTCAGTATCCGTTTACGGTAGGCCATGAAGGGGCAGGAATTATTGAAAAGACCGGTAGCAGCGTAACCCGTGTAAAACCCGGCGATCGAATAGCCATTGACCCGGCCATGCCTTGTTTCAATTGCGATCAGTGCAAGGCAGGGAGGTTTCATACATGCCGTCATCTGAAGTTTCTGGGTTGCCCCGGGCAGGCAGCAGGATGCTTTTCTGAATTCCTGATCATGCCGGCTACAAGCTGTTTTGTTTTGCCCGGCAACATGACACTCGATCAGGGCGCACTCTCTGAGCCGCTGGCCATTGGGGTTTACGCAACCCGACTGTATGGCTCATTGCAAGGAAAAACCATCGGTATCCTGGGTTCGGGTCCGATAGGCATCAGCGTGTTGCTTCCTGCCCTGGCCGGCGGAGCCGGAAAAGTATACATGACCGACAAAATTGATGCACGGTTAGCTCTTGCACGAAAGATGGGAGCTCACTGGACCGGAAATCCCAACAATACGGATGTGGTCAGCAATATCCTTGAAATGGAACCCCTGCAGCTTGATGTGGTGTTCGAATGTTGCGGCAAACAGGAAGCTGTTGACCAGGCCATACGATTGCTGAAGCCGGGCGGCCGGCTGATGGCTATCGGAATCCCGTCATTCAGCCGGTGGAGTTTTGATGTAGATGACCTCAGGCGAAAGGAAATCGACATACAGAGTGTACGCAGGCAGAATGAGTCAGTTGAACTGACCCTTGAAATGATCTCTGACGGCCGGATTAAACCCGATGCCATGCAAACCCATACTTATAAATTCGATCAGGTTGGCGAGGCTTTTGAAATGGTATCGGGTTACCGGGATGGTGTGATGAAGGCCATGATCAATTTTTAATTGACAAAGACTATTAAAACTTATAAGTCAATGTCAATCCCTGACCTTTTATTCCGAAGGAAAGCGTACCCGTCTTTCCCTGGTAATACCTTATTTTTCGCGAACCGATGGAACTCATGGTAATTCCTCCGGCCAGAAGACCGACACCAACGCCGATTGACAGAAAGCCGAGAGCAGCCTGAACGTCATCACTGGAACCGTAATCTTCATCATAGTCACCATAATAATCATCATCATCCGTACCCCAGTAATCTGAAGGAAGTGTGGCAATCAGCACGACGCCGGTCAAGGCCAGACCGGCCCCAGCACCCGTCATGGCATATCCCCCGTTTCGCACCTTGGTAAAGGTTTCTACCTTGCGTTCATACAATTGCTGATAATGATCCTGGGCGATACCCGGTAAAATTGTGCAGTGCAGAGCCAACAACAATACTATCAACTTATTCATAACAATGGGTTTATGGGTTTTATCATGCAATAATAACGATAAAATGCTTCCATTATCGCTCCCGGTATTTCATATTTCATCTAATTCCTGCTTTTATTACTAATTTTAAGGCCCTAACTCAAAAGTTTATCTCATGGAATTGACTTCAGGCCTTGTTGCCCTACGGCCGTTCAGGGAATCCGATGCTCCCCGGATGGCTCAGTTGGCCAACAATCCAAAAATAGGAAGAAATCTGCGCGACGGATTTCCTTACCCCTATACACTGGAACATGCAAAGCAGTTTCTGAACCTGTTCCTGCGCTACAATTCTTATTTTGCCATTGAATACCAGGGTGAATATGCTGGCAATATCAGCCTGACACCGCTGGAGAATGTATACCGCAAAACGGCTGAAATCGGTTACTTTTTAGGTGAACCATACTGGAACAAGGGAATTATGACCACTGCCGTGAAGCTGATTACGGAATTCGGATTTAAAGAGTGCGGCTTTGCCCGCATTCATACCGGGGTTTATGAGTATAATCCGGCCTCACAAAAGGTGTTGGAAAAATGCGGATACACCCGGGAAGCTGTTTTCAAAAAGGCTATTTTTAAAGATAATCAATTGTGGGATGAAATACGCTATGCCAAAATAAACCCGTCTTTACTATGAACCTTTCAATCATTTGTCATAACAACAAGACAATTGCACAACTAACACATCATGATGCGCTGTTAAGCCATACCGATGATTTCATCGACCTGTTGGGAAACGCATCATATCAGGGAGCAACCGGAATAATTGTCAATGAAAGTCAGTTGTCGCCCGATTTTTTCGACCTGAGCACCCGGATTGCCGGGGAAATCCTTCAGAAATTTTCTAATTACCGGATGAAACTGGCTATTGTAGGTGATTTTAGCAGGTTTTCCAGTAAAAGCCTCAGAGATTTTATATACGAAAGCAACAAAACCGGACATATCCTTTTTGTATCCACGCTGGAAGAAGCCACACGAAGAATTACAGGATAAGTTCCTGCGATTCACAAGCAACCTTTCTGGAGGATGCGGCATCTTACCGTTGAAGAAAACCAGTTAACACCATTTCATTCATTTGTTGCCTATGAAAAAAATATTCGTTTGCATGCTCCTGCTCATGTCATTCATGGCTTATACTGCCATGGGACAGGAAGAACCGAAAGATAAAAGCGGGCTTCTGAAATCGTTGTATTTTGAAGCCGGTGCGGATTTCATCAGCTGTTATGAGCCTGATGACAAGGACTATATTCGCGGAGATGTGAATCCAAATCCCTATTATTATTATGAAACAAGCTACATGTCGGCCCTGTTGTACAAAAATTACATAGGCGCAAAAATAGAAATGAAATTGTCGGACGGCCTTATTGGTGTATTAAGCGGATTCAGATTTACCCGCATGGAAGGTTCGCTGGGAAAAAACACGTATTGGTCCGACCGGTCAGATTTTCTTTACCTGCTCTACCGGCAATCGGGCACCACCACCGAATACCTGAAAGTGAAAGACATTACCCAGATCTCGTTTTACGCAGGGATGCCGCTGGAGTTCAGGATTTATCCTTATAAGGACAGGTTCATACAAATGTATTATAAGCTTGGTGCAGATTTTAACCTGCTTTTAGGAGGTAAAACCAAGGTGAAATTTCTGGAAAGCAGCATGAATCAACATGAAGACAATGTAGAAAACCTCATTGAAGATCCCTGGAAATTTTACTCGACCTTTCAATTGGGAATTGGCATGAAGATAGGAAAACCCGGCAAACCCGGAGTGAACCTGGAAGCCTGCGTTCCCGAGTTCATTACTGCCAATATGGATGATTCCTTTGTTTCGCCTGAAATTGGCGGAGGCGTGAGGTTAAGTATTCGCATACCCTTCTAAAACCCGGTGTTATGAAAAAGAACAAACATATCTACATAATAATAGCTGCAATCTTGCTGCTGTCTGCTTGCAGCGAGTCCGATTATGAACTTGAAAAGTCGGTATTCCGTCCCGATCCCGTTTATCCAAGCCTTCCGGAATATACCGAATGGGGTTACAACACCTTTGGTGCTTATTATGACCGGATACTCTTCATTTACAATGATGATAAGGTGCCTGCCAAGATGATCAACACGGGCGGAATTACCCGGTTTATGCTTTCAGGGAATATGAGCGGGATAGACCACAACGGCTATTATGATTATTCTGACTCATACTACCCCTACGGCGACATGTCGGTGACCTTCGAACTTGCCGGATTCCTGCCGGAAACCTATGAAGATCTCGTACAACTGAACGATACACTCATTGATCTCACCGGAACCGGCATGCAGGTGGTCACAGTGATTAATAACGATACGGTGGATATGGAGCTGATCAAAGGTGAACTTGAGTTTACCAGGGCCCAGTTTCTGTTGGTTGACCGGCAACCCATTCATGTGATCCTTTCGGGCTATTTCGGATATCAGGCTGTTGTCGACGGTATTCCGATAAGCGTTTCACACGGGCGGTTCGACGTGGGCGTAGGTGAAGCCAATTTCTTCAGGTACTGACAATTCGCCATTTGATCCGGTTCACGTTGTGCCTGAGCCGATCTGTGTAATACTGATCTTTTTCCCCTTTTTCTTTCGTACATATTTTGCTATCTTTATCCTATAAGGATAGCATTATATTACCTCAATCCAGTTCATGACGATCAAAACTTTATTTGCAGGAGGGATGCTCATGCTGCTGTTTGCATGTACCGGCCCTGAAAAACTCTTGTCCGACAACACAAAAGACCGGATCTACTTTGGAAAATCGGGCGGGTTCACCAACATTTCAACTGAATATGTATTAGTTGAAAACTACGTATTCAAACAGGAGGGTGAAAAATTCACCCTGATCCGGAAACTTAGCGGAGACCAGGTGAAAAGCATTAACAACCAGGTGAATGCCATTGACCTCAGTAAACTGAGCCTGAATGAACCCGGGAATATGACCTATCACATCAGGCTGGTGAAGGCGGGATTGGCGCATGAGGTGAAGTGGACGGATTCTTCTCAGAACAGCCAGATCAGGGAATTGTACAAAGCATTGACAGATATCATTAAAGAGTAAGTCATGAAATCATTTTTTACCATTGCATTACTTGTTGTAACAGTTATATCGGCAAGCGGACAGCAGGGAAAATCCAAAGCATACCGCAAAAAAACTGCCGGTAAAGTAACCTCCGGAATCAACATCGGATTGCTTAACCGGGGATATTCGCAACAATCAGCCGTATCGGTGCCTTCTTTTGTTTATCAGCCCCTGTCATTTGCCGCTTCATCATCCCAGGAAAAACACATTATCCGCAACGGAAAAACGCCGGTGTTTATTGAAAGAAACGTATCGGCACTGAAATCTGAAGCCGGGAAAAGTACTGAAGATAAGTTCTTTGCATTTCTTGATGATTCGAAAGCGCTCACCGGAATTGAAAATTCACGTGAATCATTTAAAATTACCGGTATTCGTAAAGATCAACTTGGGATTACGCGAATCAGGTCGGTTCAGCAATACAAGGGGATCGAGGTTTATGGCTCTGAATCCACGCTTCATTTGGATGCGCAAAAGGAACGTATTACCGGAAAGTTCCACAAAATTGACGAGGATGTGCCTGTGATTCCGGTTTTTGATCTGACAAAGAGTCTCGGGGTTGTAAGAGAAGATCTGAGGAAACTGACTACTTACCATGAGCTTACCGAAGCGGAAAAGAAGCTGCTTGATTATGATTCGCCGGAACATAACCTGGTGATTTTTGGTGAAAACGGCCAGGGTTATGCCTTGGCCTGGGAAATTACCATCAGGCCCAATTTTATAGAGGAATGGAAATATTTCATTAATGCCACAGACGGCAGCATCCTGAAAAAATACAACAACACCCAGTCCGACGGTCCGCTCACCGCTTCAGGCTACGACCTGAACAACCAGGTCAGAACCTTTGATGTATTCCTTCAGGAAGGCACCTATTATATGTACAATATTGCAGAGGACATGTACAACACCGAAACCGGTGAAGGAGTAATTTTTACGCTCGATGCCGACAACACCTCAACCGAGGATCTGAATTATAAATACGTTACCTCAGCAACCAATACCTGGTCACAAAAGGCAGCCATATCTGCACATTACCATGCCACGCTCACCTATGAATATTTCCTGAATACATTTGGCCGGAATTCCATCAACAA
>CAZLLD010000047.1:0-30696 GCA_964560225.1 uncultured Bacteroidales bacterium | reverse complement strand
CCGGCCTTGCCTGTGAGAAAAATGTTGCGGTTGGTATACTGAACAAAATCGAAAGCCAGCTGGAGATCCTGATTTTTATCTGTTTCCATTAAGCCTGAAGGATAGGTGTGCGATAAAATTAGTTTATTAAGAGAATAAAGGGAAACATTATCAGGTAAATTTTTCTGCAAATAGTTAAACTAATCCGCAAAAAGAGAATAGTTTTAGATGCAGTAATTTCATTCATCGGATACCATTTCGGATCCGTCAGTTCAGACGCTTTGAATCATGTCACAGGAAGTAATTGCCATATTTGACATCGGCAAAACCTCTAAGAAGTTTTTGCTCTTCAGCTCCGTGCTGGTGCCTGCATATCAGGAAGTGGAGGTTTTTAATGAAATACAGGATGAAGAAGGTTTTGCCTGCGATGATATTGACAGAATCGAAATCTGGATGCGGCAGTGTCTTACCCGGGTGATTCAGGAGCGTGCTTATTCATTGCGTGCTGTTAATTTTACCACCTACGGAGCAGGTTTGATGCACCTGGATGCCCGGGGGAAAAGAATGACTCCGCTTTATAATTACCTGAAACCAATGCCCGAAGATGTTCTTGCTGATTTCTATGAGAATTGGGGCGGCATTGAGGAGTTCAGTCGCAAAACAGCCTCCCCGGCCATGGGCATGCTGAATTCCGGCTTGCAGGCACTGTGGCTGAAAAGAAAAAAACCTGAAGTGTTCAACAGCATTGCTGCCACTCTGCACCTTCCACAATACCTGAGTTACCTGTTTACGGGAAGAACTGTTGCTGAATTCACTTCAATAGGTTGCCACACGGCTATGTGGGATTTTGATAACCGCAATTACCATGAATGGATCAGGAAAGAGCGTATTCCGCTGCCGGCACCGATTGCCGGTTCAACGGTTTTCCCATACCGGGCTGAAGACAGAACCCTCGCCACAGGTGTTGGTATTCATGACACTTCTGCCTCACTTGTTCCGTATTTAAAATACACAGAAGAGCCCTTCATCGTGATCTCAACCGGAACCTGGTTCATGTTCATGAACCCGTTTAATCCCGAGCCGCTCACAACGGAACAATTGTTTAAGAACACCCTTTGCTACATGAATATTCAGCGGGAACACGTGAAAGCATCTCGCCTTTGCACAGGTGCTATTCATGATGCGAATGTTGAAAAACTGAACAGGTACTTTGGCGTCGGGGCAGACTACGTGAAAACTGTCAGAACCAATTCTGCAAAGATTGCCCGGTTAATCAGCACCTGCAAAGAACGACTTTTTTTTCGCAATGGTGTTCCTGCCGATTATGTTGATAATACGGCCGATCTTTCACGTTTTCTGACCTATTCAGATGCCTATCACCAGCTAGTGGCCGACCTGGTCGATCTCTGCATGGAATCTCTTGCCCTGATCATTCCTCAAAACGATCAAATCAAAACAATTTATGTAACAGGCAGTTTTGCACAAAACGAATTGTTTGTGAGATTGCTGGCTGCACGCCTGCCGAAAAAGAAAGTGTTTACTTCCACAATTGAAAATGCCGCAGCGCTGGGCACCGCTATGGTAGTTTGGAACAGCGCTTTTGAAGAGGAACTGCCTTTTACCGGTCTTCGGTTAAAGGCTGTTCTGCCTGAATGAACTGAGATGATTCAATGTTGAAATACATTTATACTGGTCTTTTTTGTATGTTTACAATGAATTAACCACGTAACTATTTACCGGTATCATGAAAAAGCTTTTAGCAGCTCTATTAATCGTTGTTCCGTTGAGCCTGTCAGCACAACTGAATACTGAAAAACCACAGGCCGTCACGGCATCCGGAACTATTGAAGGAATATCCCGATCAGGCATCTGCGTTTTTAAAGGAATCCCCTATGCTGCCCCCCCCACAGGTGAATTGCGTTGGAAGGAACCACAGCCTGTGAAAAGCTGGGAGGGCGTCAGGAAGGCTGACCATTTCGGCCCCCGTGCCATGCAAAAACCCATCTTCAGCGATATGCAATTCAGGTCAGATGGAGTAAGTGAAGACTGCCTGTACCTGAATATCTGGACTCCGGCACGTTCGGCGGATGAAAAGTTGCCTGTGCTGGTATATTTCTATGGCGGCGGATTCATGGCAGGTGACGGCTCCGAGTATCGTTACGACGGTGAAAGCATGGCACGAAAAGGCATTGTGGCAATCACGGTGAATTACAGGTTGGGGATTTTCGGGTTCTTTGCCCATCCCGAATTGTCAAGGGAAACATTATACAAGGGTTCGGGAAATTACGGACTGATGGACCAATGGGCTGCATTGCGCTGGGTTCGGCAAAACATTGCTGCTTTTGGAGGCGACCCTGCACGGGTTACCATTGCCGGGGAATCAGCAGGATCCATTTCGGTCAGCGCACTGATGGCATCCCCGAAATCAAAAGGCCTGATTGCAGGTGCTATTTGTGAAAGCGGTACCATCATCAAACCCACCTTGCCTCCTGTTCCATTGACTGAGGCTGAAAAACAGGGAACTGATTTCGCCGTCCTCATTGGTGCCAAATCATTGGCTGACCTCAGGGCTGTTCCGGCAGAGAAATTACTGGATTTATCTTTTGGCCGGCAGGGTATCCGGACTGCAGCAACCATCGACGGATATTTCTTCCCGAAGCTTCCGGCTGACATTTTTGCTTCCGGAGAACAGGCCAAGGTGCCCCTGTTGCTTGGATGGAATTCGGAGGAATCGGGTTCCCAAAGCATCCTGGGACCACTCGAGCCAAGTCCTGAAAACTACACCACGGTCATTAAAAACCTGTTTCGGGATTCGGCTGCAAGTGTGCTGAAGCTTTACCCGGGAACTACTGCAGATGAGGTTATTGCATCATCGACCGACCTGGCCGGTGACCGTTTTATATCGTTCAGCACCTGGAAGCTGTATGACCTTCACCGTCAAACCGGCAACAGCAAGGTTTATCGTTATTTTTACGCGCGGCCAAGACCGTTGATGCGTTCTGATGCAGGTAACCCTGAAGCAAAAGTCTCAACGGGTGCCTCACATTCTTCAGAAATCGAATATGCCATGGGCAATTTACCCACAAACCGGGTATACGACTGGCAACCTGAAGACTTTACCGTTTCTGCCATCATGCAGGAATACTTTGCCAATTTTGTGAAAACAGGTGATCCCAACGGAACAGGACTTCCCCTTTGGCCTGTTGCCGGAACAGACCATCCGGAACAGTACCTGATTATTGATGTAAATACCCGGGCAGTAAAGGATCAATACCGGAAGCGTTACGAATGGCTCGATCAATGGTATAAGCTGAATGAGAATTGATGGAGTGACACTGAACACCGAACCTGAAAACCCGGGAGACAGGCGCTGAATCTCAAAATTGCAGGGACTTTGAAAACCTGCAACATAAAAAGAAGAACTTGTATCATAGTTTCAGCCGTACCTGACACGTATCAGACCAATTCAATACTATGATTTGCTATTCACTTTTTCAGCGAAGAACCATTGTCAAACAGATAATGAAAAAGGAGTAAATGATTTATAGTACGCTGCCTCCGCATATCCGGGGCAATCTATTCAAGCTGAATGTAATTAAGTTCTCCAAGTGGTTTTCAGTGGTCATGCCCATCATCGTTCCTTTTTACCAGGACAATGGTTTGAGCATTACATCCATCATGACGCTGAAATCGGTTTATGCCATCACCATCATCGTGCTTGAATTGCCCAGTGGTTATCTTTCCGATGTGCTCGGACGTAAAAACATGCTGGTAACGGGTTCTCTGATGGGCGCTGCCGGTTACTTTGCTTATTCGCTTACCGACTCTTATGCCGGCTTTCTGATTGCTGAAATTACACTGGGGGCAGGCCAGAGTTTCATTTCCGGAGCGGATTCGGCCATGCTTTTTGACACCCTGGCATCTGACAGAAAGCAGAAACAATACACACGGTATGAAGGAATCAATGCTTCGGTTGGCAATTTCTCGGAGGCTGTTGCCGGTATTGCCGGAGGAGGCCTGGCACTGATCAGCCTGCGTCTGCCCTTTTATGTGCAGGCAGTTATTGCCACATCGGCGATTCCGGCTTCACTTACCCTGGTGGAACCTCATATGCAGCACCCCGAAAGAGCCCATGACCGGATGAAGAAAGTCACTGCCGTTCTGGTGAAAATCATCCGTCATGAAAAAGACCTGCGGTTTAACCTGCTTTTTTCATCCATCATAGGCGCTGCCACCTTGCTGATGGCCTGGTTTGCACAACCGCTGTTTGAAAAAATGTTGCTTCCGCTTGCATTATTCGGAGTGGTGTGGACAGGACTCAATCTGATCACCGGAGGTTCATCGGTGCTGGCTCACCGCATTGAACAAAGACTTGGGGAGTCGCGGACACTCAGGTTAATAGCTGTAAGTATTCCCTTGCTGATGGTGTTTTCCGGAATAGCTCCGGCCTTTGCCATCATACCCGTGCTGGTGGTGTTTTATTTTCTGAGAGGAATTGCCACCCCTGTGCTGAAAGATTATATCAACCAGCGTACCGGAACCGAAGTCAGGGCCACTGTCATGTCGCTCCGCGATCTGACCATCCGGGTTTTCTTTTCGCTTTTTGCACCCATGGCAGGCTGGCTGACCGATCATTACAGCCTGGGAACAGGCCTTGCGGTGATGGGAGGCTTTCTGATGATTTTTTCCGTGCTCACACTGGTACTCTTTATGAAGTACAGATCGAAAAATCAGCATCTGCTGACTGAACATTATGAAAGTTTACATAATGAAAAATAAATACAGAAACATGAAAAAATATTGTTTCCTTGCCTTGTGGCTTTTCATCTGCATGTTTGGGATGCCCGTAATTATGAATGCCCAATCTGTTGATTTTTCAATTCTGAATCACCAATGGCCTGCTAAATGGATTGCTGTTCCGGGTGAACCGGCTGATGATTATGGTGTTTACCTTTTCAGGAAAACCTTTTCTCTGAAATCTGTACCGGACTCTTTTATTGTTCACGTTTCTGCCGATAACCGCTACAAGCTGTATGTGAATGAAAAGCTCGTTTCAATCGGTCCGGCACGGGGCGATATGTATTACTGGAATTATGAAACAGTGAATTTATCCCCATATCTTGTTCCGGGAACCAACGTTGTGGCAGCGCGGGTTTGGAATGAAGGTTCCCTGCGCCCCGAAGCGCAGATTTCATGGCGAACCGGGTTCATACTGCAGGGCAATACTCCCGGTGAATTCCTGCTGAATACAAATGAAAGCTGGAAATGCATGCGCGATAACAGTTACAGCCCTTTGCCTTCGCCAGAGGTAATCGGTTACTTTGTGGCAGGTACGGGGGAATGCATCGACATGAAAAAGCACATGACCGGATGGAACCGGGTTTCTTTTGACGACACATCATGGGAAAACGCAGATCTGGCCTATTGGGCAGGAGGATCTCCAAAAGGATTGCGCGATGCCTTCGGATGGATGCTGGTGCCTTCCTCCATTCCGCAAATGGAACTTTCCGTCCAGCGTTTGCAAAGTACCCGCGAAGTGCATGATGTGCAGGTACCTCCCGGATTCCCTGTCGAAGCGGTGCCCTTCCCAATTTCGGCACATACACATGCCACCATGTTGCTCGATCAGGGATATCTTACCAACGCGTATCCAACACTTGTTTTCAGCAACGGCAAGGATGCTTCCATTTCCATCAAATATGCTGAAGCGTTATTTGTCCCTGCCGGTTCGGCAACCTATGGAAACCCGCGCGGTGGCTACATGGGCCGGAGTCATATTGCAGGCAAAGGCAACCGCAATGAAGTGAAAGATAAAATCTTCCTGGGCCGAATAGACAGCCTGATATCCGATGGTACACGCCACCAGGAATTCACGCCACTCCACTGGCGAACTTACAGGTATATACTTTTGACTATCGATACCCAGGACGATCCGCTGATGATCGATGACTTATTCGGAACCTTCACCGGGTACCCGTTTCAGATGAATGCCAGGTTTGAATCGGACGATCCGGGATTGCAGAAGATTATGGATACTGGCTGGCGCACCGCCCGGTTATGCGCCATGGAAACCTACATGGACTGTCCGTATTATGAACAATTGCAGTACATTGGTGACACGCGCATCCAGGCCATGATTAGCATCTATAACAGCGGTGATGACCGGTTGGTGCGAAATGCCTTAAACCAGGCGGACCATTCCCGAATTGCAGAAGGTGTCACGCTGAGCAGGCATCCTTCGTTTTCACCGCAGATAATACCTACTTTTTCATTATGGTACATCGGCATGCTTCATGATTACTATATGTACCGGCCTGACAGCTTATTTCTCCGCGAAAAAATAACGGGAACCCGGCAGATTCTTGATTTCTTCAACCGGTACCAGCAGGCAGACGGTTCACTGAAAAAGGTGCCCTACTGGAACTTTACCGATTGGGTGGAGAACCGGAAAGGCTGGTCGGGTGGGGTGGCTCCCGTGGGCGAGGACGGCAGTTCTGCAGTGCTTGACTTTCAGCTGCTGCTGGCATACCAGACTGCTGCAGAACTCGAAAGCCGCCTGGGCATGGCGGCCTATGCTCAGATATACAATGAGCGGGCCGTTCAGCTAATGCAAACCATACAAAGAAAATACCACGATCAGGGAAAAGGACTTTTCGCGGACACTCCGGAGAAGGATCTTTTTTCCCAGCATGCCAATACCCTGGCCATACTTACAAATACTGTCACGGCGGATGAAGCTAAACAACTGGCGGTAAACATGCTGGAAGATACTTCCCTGGCTCCGGCCTCTATTTACTTTAAATACTACCTGCATCTGGCACTGGTGAAAGCCGGACTGGGGAACGACTACCTGAAATGGCTTGGCAAATGGCACGAGAACATAGCCATGGGAATGACAACATGGGCCGAAGATTCGGAGATCAATACGGCACGCTCCGACTGCCATGCCTGGGGTGCCAGTCCCAATATTGAATTCTTCCGCACCATACTGGGTATCGATACAGACGCTCCCGGGTTCTCCAGGGTAAAAATTGAACCTCATCCGGGAACACTGAAAAAGCTTTCGGGTGAAATACCTCATCCAAAGGGAAAAATCAGCGTGAGGTATATCCTGGAAAAAGGAAATTGGAATATTTCAATCACACTGCCCGGAGAATTGTCCGGTAGTTTTGTATGGAAGGGCAGGCAATATGCTTTGGAGCCGGGTGAGAACAGTTTTATTTTGTGAAAATTCAGTATCGAAATTGATTTTTGCGGAGTAAGGAATATTAATTAACATTACATCATTTATTTGATTTTACAACAAAATTTATGAAAAGACTTTCATTCTTTCTGTTGCTGATGTCGCTGCAGGCAGGCATCTGTTTTTCACAACAAGGTTTCATTACTGCCCGTGAAGTTGTCTGGGGTCAGCGGGGCGATCAACCCATCAAACTGATAACCCTTACCAACAAGAATGGTATGGAAATCAGGGTTACCAGTTATGGTGCTACGCTTACCTGGGTGTCGGTGCCCGACAGAAATGGATTGTACGAAAATGTGGTGCTTGGTTTCGATAGTTTGAAGCGTTATCTGGCAGGTCATCCCTTTTTTGGGAGTGTGGCCGGCCGTTATGCGAACCGCATCGGCGGAGCTAAATTCACAATCGATAGTGTGGAATATAAGCTGGCTGCAAATTCCGGTCGCTTTCACACACTTCACGGAGGCAAAGAGGGTTTCGACAAGAAAGTCTTTGATGTTGAAAAATGTTATACTGCCGGAGATTCTTCGGTTGTTACACTTTCCTACCTGAGTCCCGATATGGAAGAAGGATTCCCGGGCAATCTGAAGCTTTCGGTAACCTATGTGCTTACAGCAGCGAATGAAGTGAAAATCATTTATGAGGCCGAGACCGATAAAACCACCGTGGTGAATTTCACCAATCATAGCTATTTCAATCTCACCGCCTGTAAGGAAGATATATTAAATCATCAGCTGGTAATATATGCAGATTCCATAACTGCAACCGACAGGGGACTGATACCCACGGGTATTTTGGAGCCAGTTGCCGGTACACCTTATGATTTTATTTCCATGCATGCCATTGGTGACCGGATTCAAGAGCTGCCTGCAGGGTATGATATCAATTATCAGCTGCGGTTGGGGAATTCACGACCGGTATTGGCCGCAGAGGCCTATGAACCAAAATCGGGGAGGGTCATGCAGACCTATACAACAGAACCGGGACTTCAGTTATATACCAGTAATTTTCTTAGAGGATATGTAGGATATCAGGGCATTGAATATAAAAGCCATTACGGATTGTGCCTGGAAGCCCAGCATTTCCCCGATTCACCCAACAAACCACAATTCCCGAGCACCCTGCTGAAACCTGGTGAAAAATACAGGCAGGTGACTGTTTACAAGTTTGCAGTGCGTTGAATGGATGACAATTAACCAATGCATACATGCACAATGAACAACGAATTGATAAAGAATGATGTTTTTTAGAATAGCGGCTACTTTTTATATGCTGAGTTATTAAAAGTAGAAATTACTTTTTATATTTACGGAAACATTTATCTCATTCACCGGTTTATGAAAGGCAATCCATATAGTGCACATGACAGGCATTATGTTGCTGTTGACTGTGTGATTTTCAGCTATGAAAACGACGAGCTGAAGGTATTGCTTTATCCCAGAAGTTTTGAGCCTGATGAAGGCCGGTGGTCTTTGCTGGGTGGTTTTGTTAAAACTGATGAAACCCTTGGAGATGCTGCACGACGTGTTTTGTTTCAAACTACAGGTCTTCGCAATATATACCAGGAACAGGTACATGCTTTCTCAGATATAAACCGCGATCCGGCGGGAAGGGTTATCAGTGTTGCCTATTATGCGCTAATCCGGATCAGCCAACAGGACAATGAATTGTTGCGCGAGCACGGAGCCTGTTGGTGGCCGGTATCCAAACTGCCGGAACTGGTTTTTGATCATGCCAAAATGGTGGAACACTCCCTGCTCCGATTGCAGAAGAAAGCCGGTTCAGAATTGATCGGCAAGGAATTACTGGGTGATACCTTTACCATCACCAACCTGAAAAGGCTTTATGAAGCCATTTTTCAGCATGAGATCGATGCCGGAAATTTCAGAAAGAAAACGCTCTCACTGGGAGTTTTGCAGAATACAGGCATCAAAGATAAATCGGAATCAAAGAAAGGGGCTTTTTTATATAGGTATACCGATCAGCTTGAGGATGAGCTGAGTCTTTCGCCCATAGTCAAATAATGCAGCTTCTGCGAAACACCATACCCGAGATAATAATAGAAAACAACAAAATAAACTAAAACGCTTAAATCGATGAATTGGAAATCACAAGAATTTATTTGGCTCGACTGGACAATTATGGCAGTCGGAATCCTGGCCATCATATGGGCCATATGGCGTTCGATACAAAAACATAAAAAACAGCTTCAGGGAGCTGACAGCGAAGATTACCTCTTCGGAAAAGGTGAACCATGGTATATAATTGGCGCTGCAATTTTTGCCGCCAATATTGGCTCTGAACACCTTGTTGGACTTGCCGGCACGGGGGCAAATGCAGGTGTTGGCATGGCGCACTGGGAAATGCAGGGCTGGATGATCCTTATCTTGGGGTGGCTCTTTGTGCCGTTCTATCAATTGATGAATACCAAGCTGGGAAAAATCATCACCATGCCCGACTTCTTGAAAAACAGGTACACGCCTCGTACGGGTTCCTGGTTATCAATCATCACCCTTATCGCCTATGTGCTGACGAAAGTAAGTGTAACCGCATTTACCGGTGGGATTTTCATGGAGAGTCTTCTTGGCCTGCCTTTCTGGTATGGGGCTATAGGGCTGATCGTGTTAACGGGTATATTTACAGTTATGGGCGGTATGAAGGGGGTGATGACATTATCGGCAATTCAAACGCCAATACTTATCCTGGGCTCATTCCTTGTGCTTTTCTTAGGATTGGCAGCGCTTGGAGATGGCAGTATAATTAATGGATGGACAGCCATGATTGAATTTTCCAAGACGCTCAATGTGGGAACCGATGGTGTTGCCTATGGCACCAACCACATGTTCCACTTCAATGAAGGTGATCCGCTCTATGGTGAATATCCCGGTTTTTGGGTGTTTATCGGAGCTTCAATAATCGGATTTTGGTACTGGGCTACTGACCAGCATATTGTTCAACGTGTACTTGGGCAACAAAAAGGCGAACCCAGCGATGCAGTGATGAAACGTGCGCGCAGAGGTACTATTGCTGCCGGTTACTTCAAATTGTTGCCTGTGTTTATGTTCCTGATACCCGGTATGATAGCCGCCGCATTGTCGGCACGTGCCGGCAGCGGCTTTACGTTAGAAAACCCTGATACAGCCTTTGGTTCGATGGTTAAGTTTGTCTTGCCTGCCGGGGTGAAAGGTATTGTTACCATCGGCTTTATATCTGCATTGGTTGCTTCGTTGGCTGCATTCTTCAACTCATGCGCCACACTGTATACAGAAGACTTTTATAAGCCAATGTTCAAAGGCAAAACCGAAGCTCAGTATGTTCTGGTAGGAAGAATTGCAACGGTTACCGTAGTGGTACTTGGTATCATTTGGATACCTGTTATGATGAGTCTCGGCAGCCTTTACTCCTATCTGCAAGGCATTCAATCGCTGCTCGCCCCTGCAATGGTGGCGGTTTTTGTGCTGGGTATTTTTTCCAAGAAAATTACACCCAAAGCAGGTGAATATGGCCTGATTGTTGGCTTTTTAATTGGTATGGTTCGTTTGCTCACCAACATCTTCACAAATACGGGTGCTGACGTAATGACGGGCTGGTTATGGGAATCCACCCAATGGTTCTGGCATACCAACTGGCTTATCTTTGAGATCTATTTGCTTGCCTTCATCATGTTGTTTATGGTCGCAGTATCCTTCTTTACTCCGAAACCATCCGCAAAACAGGTTGAGTTTGTCACTTTCACAGGTGAATATAAGGCACTCATCAAACAGAGCTGGAATATGTGGGATGTAATTGCTTCGATAGGTGTGGTAGCCTTCTGTGTTGCATTTTATATTTATTTCTGGTAAAAATTAACTAACAGATAAAAAAAAGCGATCATGTCAAAATATGTAATAGGAGTTGATTATGGAACTGATTCGGTGCGTTCACTTATTGTGGACGCTACCAATGGCAGGGAGGTGGCAAGTGATGTATTTTATTATCCCCGGTGGAAAGAAGGAAAATATTGTAATCCTTCCCAGAACCAGTTCAGACAACATCCGTTGGATTATCTGGAGGGGTTGGAAAGCACCATCCGGAATGCGCTTGCCAAATCACCGGCAGACGTTGCTGAAAATGTGGTAGCTATTTCGGTGGACACCACCGGCTCCACACCGGTTGCCGTGGACAAAAACGGAACTCCGCTTTCGCTCATTGCCGGTTTTGAGGAAAATCCGAATGCCATGTTTGTGCTTTGGAAAGACCATACAGCCACCAGGGAGGCCGATGAGATCAATCAGCTTTCGCGAACCTGGGGTGGCGTCGACTACACAAAATTTGAAGGCGGTATCTATTCCTCCGAATGGTTTTGGGCAAAGGTGCTGCATGTACTTCGTGCAGACGAAAAAGTAAGGGCTGCTGCCTATTCATGGGTGGAACATTGCGACTGGATTCCGGCAGTAATTACTGGTCAGACTGATCCGTTAACCATGAAGCGCAGCAGGTGCGCCGCCGGGCACAAAGCCATGTGGCACCCTGATTTCGACGGACTGCCTGCCGAGGAGTTTCTGGTTAAGTTAGATCCGCTTCTCAAGGACTTGCGCAGCCGTTTGTTTAAAGACACCTATACCTGCGAAGTGAAAGTGGGAAACCTGACTCCCGAATGGGCAAAACGCCTCGGGCTGAAAGAATCTGTCGCTGTTGGCGCCGGTTCTTTTGATGCACACCTGGGCGCAGTTGGCGGTGAAATAAAACCCTATTACCTGAGCAAGGTGATGGGAACTTCAACCTGTGATATGCTGATCGCTCCCATGGAAGAAGTTGGGGATAAACTGGTGAAAGGCATCTGCGGACAGGTTGATGGCTCTATTATTCCGGGCATGCTCGGACTTGAAGCAGGTCAATCGGCATTCGGGGATATCTATGCCTGGTTCAGAAACCTGTTGCTCTGGCCGGCTGAAGAAATCCTGGCAAAATCCAAACTGATCGACCAGCCAACCAAAGATAAACTGATTCAGGAAATGGCCGATCGCATCATTCCTGAACTTTCCAAACTGGCTGCTGAAATTCCCATTGGCGAATCGGGTATTGTGGCACTCGACTGGATGAACGGCCGTCGTACCCCCGATGCCAATCAGTTGCTGAAAGGAGCTATTTTTGGTCTTAACCTGGGATCAGATGCCCCGCGTATATTCAGGGCGCTTGTTGAAGCCACTGCCTTCGGCGCCAAAAAAATCGTTGACCGCTTCATCAGTGAAGGGGTGCGTATAGACGGAATAGTGGCCCTGGGCGGCGTAGCCAAGAAGTCTACTTTTGTCATGCAGGTAGTTGCCGATGTGCTGAATATGCCTATACTGGTGGCTAAAAGCGAGCAGGCCTGTGCTTTGGGAACTGCCATGGCTGCTGCCACGGTAGCCGGCTTATATCCCACTGTACTGGATGCGCAGAAAGCCATGGGCAACGGGTACGAGACTGAATACAAGCCGGTGAAGGCAAATGCCGAGGCCTATAATAAACTTTATCAATTATACAGCCAGGCAGGCAGTTTTGTTGAAGACTACTCCAACCGTTCCTAGCCATGAATAAATTCAAGGAACTCAGACAGGCAGCTTATGAAGCCAATATGCAGCTTCCAAAGCTCGGACTTGTTTTATTCACATTCGGCAATGTGAGTGTGGTTGACCGGAACTCCAGAGTTTTCGCCATCAAGCCAAGTGGTGTACCCTATGAAACCTTGACTCCCGATTCAATGGTAGTTGTTGATTTCAAAGGCAAAACTATTGACGGCAACATGCGGCCTTCTTCCGATACGCTGACGCATGCTGTGCTTTATGACAATTGGCCGGGTATCGGGGCTGTTGTTCATACCCATTCCACGTTTGCTACGAGCTGGGCACAAAGCCTGAGAGATATACCCATTTACGGTACCACCCATGCCGACCATCTTACTGCTGATATTCCCTGTGCTCCGGCAATGGAGGATAACATGATCCAGGGCAATTATGAATTTGAAACCGGCAACCAGATCATCAACTACATGAAATGGAAAGGGCTGAAATACGAGGAAGTGGAGATGTTCCTGGTTGGCAGTCATGGCCCTTTTGCGTGGGGTAAAACAGCGGATAAGGCAGTTTACAACAGTGCCGTGCTTGAAGAACTGGCAAAAATGGCCTTTTTGACTGAAAAAATCAAGCCGGGTGCACCGCGACTCAAAGAGTCACTGATCCGGAAACACTATGAAAGAAAACATGGTCCGGGATCGTATTACGGACAGCAATAGACTTTAGACTATAGGCTATAGACTATAGGCTTTAGGCAAACAGCCAAAAGCCAAAGGCCAATAGCTGATAACGATTGATTTATTCGAAACAATTACTAAATATAAATTTATGATAGATCTTAAAAAATTGCAGGTATGGTTCATCACCGGAAGCCAGCATTTATACGGTGAGGAAACCCTCAGGCAGGTGGCTGCCGATTCACAGGAAATTGTGAAAGCTTTAAATAAAACCGCCGTGATACCGGTTGAGGTGCTGTTCAAACCGGTGGTAAAAACACCTGATGAAATCTTTGAAACCATGCAGGAGGCCAATGCCTCAAAAAAATGTATTGGCGTAATCACCTGGTGCCATACTTTCTCTCCTTCGAAAATGTGGATTAACGGTTTGAGAATTTTGCAGAAACCGGTGCTTCACCTGCACACTCAGTTTAACCGCGATTTGCCGTGGGCCGATATCGACATGGATTTCATGAACCTGAACCAGGCTGCACACGGAGACCGCGAACACGGTTTTATTATGGCCCGCATGAACATCAACCGCAAGGTGGTTGTGGGTCACTGGAGCGATAAGGAAGTGCAGGAACAGATTGGCACATGGTCCCGGGCTGCCGCTGCATGGTATGATTTCCGTATGCTTAAAGTAGCCAGGTTTGGCGACAATATGCGGGAAGTAGCCGTAACTGAAGGAGATAAAGTTGAAGCCCAGATTCGCTTCGGTATGTCGGTGAACGGATATGGCGTGGGCGACCTGGTGAAGCTGGTGAATGATGTCAGCGACAAGGCCATTGACAAGCTGGTAAAAGAATACGAAGCATTGTACCAGTTTGCTGCCGACGGAAAACCATCCGGAAAAATGCATGCGAATGTACGCTATCAGGCAAGGCTCGAAATTGCCATAAAGAGCTTCCTCGAAAGTGGCGGATTCGGCGCTTTCACCACCACCTTTGAAGACCTGCATGGCCTTGCTCAGCTCCCCGGACTTGCCAGCCAACGCCTTATGGCAGCAGGTTACGGATTTGGAGCTGAAGGCGACTGGAAACATGCAGCCCTGGTACGTGCTGTAAAGGTTATGGGCGCCGGCCTCAAAGGCGGATGCTCCTTCATGGAAGACTATACCTACCACCTGAATCCGAAAGGAATGAAAGCCTTGGGTGCCCATATGCTCGAAATTTGCCCAACCATAGGCAAGGGAAAAGCCAAGCTCGAAGTACATCCGTTGGGCATTGGCGGCAAAGCTGATCCGGCCCGCCTGGTATTTGACGTTCCCGAAGGGCCTGCCATTAATGCCAGCCTCATTGACCTGGGAACCCGGTTCAGACTGATTGTAAATTCAGTGGATTGTGTCAAAGCCGATGCTCCTATGCCAAAACTTCCTGTGGCAAGAGCCATGTGGGTTCCGCAACCCGATTTGAAAACCGGTGCCGGAGCCTGGATTCTCGCTGGCGGTGCTCACCATACAGCATTCAGTCAGGCTGTTGATGCCCAGTATCTCGAGGATTTTGCTGAAATGGCCGGTATCGAATTTGTACACATCGGAAAGCAAGCCACCATGAGCAGCATCAAAAACGAGCTCAGATGGAATGAATTGTATTACAGGTTTGTTAAGTAGCTTAAAGATCACCAGCCCGCCGGTTTATCGGCGGGCTTTTTTATATGTAAACATGATAAGAGAATTTGAGCCTATAATCCAGGGAATAGCCACCCTGGTTAAAGAATGGGAACCCAGGCTGTCAGTCCTTTCTCATGAAGTGATTGCTGAAAGAAGGAACAGCCAGAACAGGACAATCAAACAGATTGTCGGTCACATGATCGATTCGGCATCCAACAATACCCACCGGATCATTCACCTGCAATACCAGCCCAGTCCGTTGATTTTCCCCGACTATGCAAACCTGGGGAACAACGACAGGTGGATTGCCATTCAGCAATATCAGAATGAAAACTGGAGCGACCTGGTTCAGTTGTGGAAATATGCCAATTTACATGTGGCACATGTAATCCGGAATGTAAACAGCGAAAAGCTCGATAACGAGTGGATAACCGCACTCAATATAAAAGTTTCACTCAAGGCCATGATTATTGATTACCTGAGGCATTTGCAGTTACACCTGAATGAAATTGAGGAGCTGATAAACAGGAATGGTTAGTCTGCTATATCTGAAAAAGCTGCGAGCTATGAGCTGCGAACTGCAAGCTGAATTTACATTTTGACTGCCACTGCTCCTGTATCCCAATTTTTCACAAAATATTTGGTTATTAGAAACCTGGTATTATTTTTGCCGTATGAATGGCAGGTTAATTTATTAGTTTATGGACAGAAGGGAATTCATAATAAAAGGTACTGGATTAGGAATATTGGGAGGAATTTCTCTCGTGGGCATAGCACAAAAGCCCACAGAGAATCCTAAGAAATATACGGTTATTGCGAAACGATGCAACGGATGTGGTCATTGCTATAAGGCATGCCGAGATGAGGCGCTCATTGTAAAAGAAGGCAAAGCCTTTATTGTACTTGAGAATTGTAAGGGTTGCGGCGATTGCACCCGCTTCTGCCGAAATATGGCCATTGTTATTAAAGAAGAAAAAGGCACCTCAGAAAGATCGTAAATTAAATTAATGGAAAATCCGGTACCGGCTTGTTGTTTCATAGAGCCGGTACCGGATTTTGTTTTTTACCTCCCGGGTTTATTGAATATCCTTCAGGAACAGTGTATGCGGATCGTTGAAGAATTTCACAAAATCGGCCTTGTATACTTCGTTCTTTCCCGTTGGTGCTGCAATCGGCAAACTGTCAGGTATACTGTCAGGAGTATATGGATTTCTCCAGTTCAGCACATACGAAACCGGATACTTCTTAAGCACTCCCAACAGTTTTTCAGAAAACCAGGTACTGTCGACCCCTCCACATTCACTTAAGGCACAAAGTTTGTTTTTTGCAATGGCAGTAGGCGATATAAAGCCCAATGCTGTGTCGAGCTCGGCAAAATAAGCGGGGCCGCGGTCATACATGTCCAGCGAAAACATGTCGATGTATTCATCCCCCGGGTATCCGTTCATGTATTCTTCAAGCGAAGTTATGCGATCGGTGTTGTACGCATAAAGGATGTTATGCAGCCCTTTTTCGCGCAGGTATTTCACCGTGTATTGCCAAAGCTGTGCATATTCTTCTTCGGTACAGAGATTTTTCCCCCACCAGAAGAAACTCCCCGAATGTTCATGCCAGGGCCGGAATATAAAAGGAATCAGTATGCCATTTTCATCCTTCAAGGTCAGAAAGTACGCAGCCAACTTGTCGAGCCAGTTGCTGAATTTGGCATTTTTCCCACCTCCCTGAAGGATTGATTTCACCACCTGGTTGGAACTGACATCCCATGCGCTTCCATCGGTCAGTGGATTGTCAAGGTGCCAGCTGAGTGTGATGATACCCTTGCGGCCATGAAAAATCTGTATTTGTTCTCTGATTTCGGCGAAAGAAACCGAATCGAGGCTTCGTTTGTTCCCCAGTTCAAGATGTCCCAGTTCGAAACCTGCCACTGCCGGGTAGTCGCCGGTGAGGTCCTTGATGTCGGAACGGTCTTTCTCGTACCACCAGGTAAAGCCATACATCAGGTCGTCCTGGTGACCATACATAACACCTTTTTTCTGCAGGGCCATCAGCCGGTCAAAAAGCTGTTTGGCCTCGGGTGTTGCCTGCGGGTCGGCAGGGCCCGGCTTTTTTGACTGCTCCGTACAGGCCAATAGCATCATTGCCAGCAATACAGGAATATACTTCTTCATGGCTTGTATTTTTCAACCTAAAGTTAAACAGCTTTTTAAATAATACCTATTACTGATTTAATGACAAAGTTTGCTTATACTGTATTACCTGCCAGCATCGGATCACTTTTCTGGTCAATCAGGACAACTTGTCTCATCCCCGCTTTTCGGTCAGGTGCAAAGGGTAGGCCGTTGCCATGGCATGATTATACGGGACATTTATTTTTGCGTATGTTTGTTTTTCATGGCCGATATGGATAAATTTAGATATTAATGAGGTCAGGAACCTCTGGTTTCCTGCGTAAAACAAAGGCTGATGAAGATTATATGGACTTACCTGAAGCCTTTCAGGAAATGGTTGTTTATTTCAATGGGTTTGGCAGCAATAGCTCAGATTCTTGAACTAATTGATCCGATTATTTTTGGCAAGATCATCGACAATTTTGCCGTCAATCCGGAGGGCCGGAGTGAGCAGGACCTGGTCAGGGGAGTGCTTCTGTTGCTTGCGCTGGCTGTTGGCGTGGCTCTGCTGGCCCGGCTGGCACATGCTTTCACCGATTATTTCACACGGTTTACCATTCAGAAGTTTGGCCTTTCAATTTTCGATGAAGGGTTAAAACACACCCTGCGGCTTCCATACAGCGAATTTGAAGAAACCAGCAGCGGCCATTTGTTGTCATTGCTGCAGAAGGTAAGAAATGACAACGAAAGGTTCATCAGTTCTTTCATCTCATCCTTGTTTTCAGCAATAATTGGCGTGTCGTTCCTTATCTGGTATGCCATTACCAAACATTGGGCGCTGATTCCCGTTTTTTTGATTGGTGTGGTTTGGCTGGGCGGTCTCACCGGTTTGCTGAGCCGCAAAATAAAGACGATTCAGCGTTCGGTGATTCAGGAAACCAATAAGATGAGCGGCAGCATTACCGAATCAATCCGAAATATCGAATTCGTGAAGAGCATGGGACTAACCTGGCCCGAAATAAAAAGGCTCAGGACCTTTACAGGTAATATCTTCAACCTGGAAATGCAAAAAGTGAAAAGAATCAGAACGCTCACCTTCCTGCAGAAATCTGTGTTGCTGATTCTCAAAGAATCCATACTCTTTATTCTTCTGTGGTTGATATTCAGAAATTTACTCACTACCGGAGAGCTGATCGCCATGCAATTCATATCTACCCGTATTATGTTTCCGTTACAGGACCTTGGATCGATCATAATGGCCTATCGCGAGGCGGAAGCTTCGCTGCATGCTTTCAGCAACCTGATGAAAAAGGAAACTGAGTATAGGCCTGACGAGCCTGTAGATATTGGGGATATTGAAAGCCTGCGATTTGAGCAGGTCAGTTTTCGTTATAAAAAGGCAGATCATGATGCCGTTGAAAATCTTTCATTCAGCGTGAACATTGGCGATACAATAGCCTTTGTGGGCCCGTCGGGTTGTGGAAAATCAACACTGGTAAAGTTGCTGGCCGGGTTGTATTCGCCAACAAAGGGGAATATCTATTATGATCAGGTTCCGGCAAAGGACATCCGGTTCAACCGTATGAGGCGACAATTGGGTTTTGTTACCCAGGATACACAGCTCTTCTCAGGTTCCATAAGGGCCAACCTGCAATTTGTAAAACCAGAGGCTACTGATGAGGAAATTATGGAAGCCCTGAGAAAGGCATCTTCGCTTAAAATTGTGGAAGAATCAATGAATGGTCTGGATACCTTGCTGGGCGAAGGAGGTAAGATGGTGTCAGGTGGTGAAAAGCAGCGATTGGCTATTGCCAGGGCCCTCGTACGCAATCCCAGGGTGCTGATTTTTGATGAAGCCACATCTGCACTCGACTCGCTTACAGAGGAAGAGATAACCTGTACGTTGAGGGATATCTCTGCCGGCAAAAAACAGATGATCCTGATGATAGCACACAGGCTGTCAACCATCATGCATGCCGATCGGATCTATGTGCTTGAAAAAGGAAAGATAGTGGAAGCAGGAAACCATGATTCACTGTTGGCTAACAAGGGCCTTTACTATGCCATGTGGAGGCAGCAGATTGGCGAACGTGAATCAGTAGCACGCCAGGCTGCTTTATGAATATTTGAGAGGAATCAGGGCTGTTCCCCAGGAATGTTTTGATTTCCGGCCCATTGCTGTGCTGCCTTAATCGCGTTTTCCCATCCGTCAACCAGTACATGCACCTGGTTTGCATTCATTTGTGCATTAAAAGTGCGGTTAACCTGCCAGTGATGCTCCAGATCATCCATGTTTTCCCAGAATCCAACCGCAAGTCCGGCCAGATAAGCTGCTCCCAGTGCCGTAGTTTCTGTAACCACAGGCCTTACCACCCGTGTGGTGGTGATATCGGCCTGAAATTGCATGAGCAGGTCATTGACAGTAGCACCGCCGTCAACCCGGATCTCATTGATTACGATGCCTGAATCAGCTTCCATGGCCTGCAACACTTCAAGGGTTTGGAAAGCAATGCTTTCGAGTGCTGCGCGGGCAATATGCGAGGCTGTTGATCCGCGGGTCAGTCCCACCATAGTTCCCCGGGCATGCTGGTTCCAGTGCGGAGCCCCCAGTCCCGCAAAGGCAGGAACAAAATACACACCCCCGTTATCAGGCACCCCGGCTGCCAGTTTTTCAACATCGCCGGATGTGCGGATAATTCCCAGGCCGTCGCGAAGCCATTGCACCACCGCACCGGCAATAAAAATACTGCCTTCAAGGGCATAGTCCACGCGATTTCCTATTTTCCAGGCCACCGTGGTGAGCAGGTTGTTTTCCGATACGATCGGCTTATCTCCGGTATGCATCATCATGAAGCAGCCTGTTCCATAAGTGTTTTTTACCATCCCCTGTCTGATGCATAGTTGTCCGAACAGCGATGCCTGCTGGTCTCCGGCGATGCCTGCCACGGCAACCGGTGAAGGCAACAAACCTGTTGCGGTGCAATACACTTCGCTTGACGCTTTTACAACAGGCAATATGGATTTGGGGATGTCAAACAAGTCAAGCAATTCATCATCCCATTCCAGGGTATGTATATTGTACAACATGGTTCTTGACGCATTGGAAACATCGGTTGCATGCACGGCACCCTCACTGAGTTTCCAGAGCAGCCAGCAGTCGATTGTTCCAAATGCCAGTTTTCCCTGTCTGGCTAGTTCCCTTGTTCCTTTAACGTTATCAAGAATCCATTTGATTTTGGTGGCAGAAAAGTAGGCGTCGATTATCAGTCCTGTTTTTTGTTTTATGCGGTTACCGTGACCGGTTTGCCTGATCTGGTCGCAATACGCTGCGGTCCTTCTGTCCTGCCACACAATGGCATTGTACACGGGTTCGCCGGTTTCCCTGTTCCATACGATGGTTGTTTCGCGCTGGTTGGTAATGCCTATTGCTGCTACCTGGGAGCTGTTGATGCCTACCCTGGTAAGGGCTTCAAATGCAACCCCGGCCTGGGATGACCATATTTCATCGGGATTGTGCTCAACCCAGCCCGGCTTGGGGTATATCTGGGTGAATTCCTTTTGTGCAACGGATACCATATTGCCTTCGTGATCGAAAACAATGGCACGTGAACTGGTGGTACCCTGGTCAAGTGCAAGAATATAACGTTCCATATTGCTTAGGTTAGGTTACCGGCATAAGTAATTCCTTACCAGTGCCGAGTATGCTGCTGTTTGTTCCTTCTCCCAATCCGGTGGCATGTTCAGTTCACGGGCCATAATGGTGGCAACTTCGGGGGCCATCTCCAGGCTGGCCGCGGCATCGAGAAACAAGGCCCGTGTGCGGCGTGCCAGCATATCTTCAAGCCTGTGGGGCATTTCGTTTCTGCAAATCCATCTGATTTCTGCAGGCGTATAGGGTAAGCGCGGATGCAGGGGAATTCCGTCTTCCGGTTTCTCCCTGATCATGCGCAACATCTCCTGTTCATGAATTCCATATATGTCCAAACGCTCTCCACTGCCATGATGTTCATTCATCCCGTGCAATTTCAGATGCTTCGTGTTGCAGGCTCTTTTCTCCAGCATTCCGGTTTTGATGATCCTGTTAATCGTATCCTCAGCCATACGCCTGTATATTGTCCATTTTCCGCCCTCAACCGTCACCAGCCCCGATGGTGAAATCACTATTTTGTGTCTTCTTGAAATTTCCCGGGTTTTTTCGGGATTGTTTGCGTCAGCTACCAACGGTCTGAGACCTGCGTAGACCGAGAGGATGTCACTGCGGAATGGCTGCCGGGTCAGGTATTTTCCGGCTGTGTGCAGTATAAAATCGATTTCCTCATCCAGGGGTCTGGGTTCTGTGCTGATGGTTTCCACAGGGGTGTCGGTAGTGCCTGCCACCACCCTGTCGTACCAGGGAATGACAAATAATACGCGTCCGTCATCGGTTTTGGGTATCATCAGTGCCGATGTGCCTCCCAGGAAATCCCGGTGCAACACTATATGAATGCCCTGGCTCGGCTTGATGGTGCGCCTGGAAACAGGTGTGTCCATTCTGATCATTTCATCGGCAAATACACCGGTTGCGTTTATCACCACACGCGCTCTTATCTCAAATGATTTTCCGGTTTCGCGTTCCACGGCAGTCACCCCGTTTATTTTTCCCTTGCTGTCTTTCAGCAGGCCTGTGACTTTGCAATAGTTAAGTGCCTTCCCGCCCTGATCCACAACAGTCCGGATCAGGGTGATGAGCAGCCGCGAATCATCAAACTGGCCGTCGTGATAAACGATACCACCCTTGAGGCCGGCACTTTTTAACCCGGGTATTTGAGCAAGCGTGTCTTCACGGCTCAAATATTTCGATTTGCCCAAACTCAAACGACCGGCCAGTAAGTCGTAAAACTTAAGGCCGGCCGTATATTTCAGTATTTCCCACCAGGTATAGGCAGGTATCACAAATTCCTGGTTAAAAGTCAGACTGGGCGCGTTTTTCAAAATCAGCCCGCGCTCATGCAAGGCTTCCGTTACCAGGAACAAATCGCCCTGGGCGAGGTATCTTACACCTCCGTGAACCAGCTTGGTACTGCGGCTCGAGGTTCCCTTTCCGAAATCATCCTGCTCCAGCAGAAGGGTTTTGAACCCCCTCGCTGCGGCATCAAGTGCTGTTCCGGCACCGGTGGCACCTCCTCCCGTAACAAGAACATCAAATGTTTGGGCATGTTCCAGTACTTCTGAGCAAGAGGTGTTCCGGTTCACAAAATCAATATGATTTAACGGTGTTCAGTTTGTTCTCAAAGTGCTTCACCACAGCTTCCTGCTGTGTAATTTTTTCCCTCATAATATCCTGCTCTGCTTCGTTTTTGGGAATGTCGCGCTGTGCTTCGTTAATTGCATTCTGAGCTTTGGAAATCTTGTTTTCCGACGACTCAATATCATTCAGAATTTTTTTCTTTTTCTTTTCCAGTTCCTTTATATAGGAAGTCTTTTCTTCTTTGGCGGCACCTTCTTCCATGGAGGTCAGCTGGCTGTTTTGTGTGGCAATTTCACCGGTTATCTTAGGCAATTCAGTATTCTGAAGAACGATATTGTCCTGTTCGGATTTTATGGTTGAATTGCTGGAATTAATGGATTTCTGCATCCGTGATTTCTCATTCTGCAATGAATTCAGATTGCCTTTCAGATCATTCAGCTTTTTATTTTCAACCTGCAGCTCATCTTTTACAAAATCAACATACTGGGCCTTGGCAAAATTTTTGAGAAATGTTTTGGCCGCAGAAAATTCGGCATCACCATGGGCCTTGTCTACATACTGGTCTTTTTTCGTCTCAAGGCTGACCTGTAAATGTACGAGAGAATCTTTGTAAAGCAGCTTGCTGTATACGTTAAGCGGAGTGGGCGTGATGTCTTTCATGATGGCGCCGAAAATAGTCAGTATGCCATTTTCAGTAACCACCTTCGATTTGGTGCCCGACTGCAATTCCTTGGTCCATTCCTTCAGCGTACGGTCATAATTAACCTCGGGAATGGCCACAGTAAATCCGGGATATTTGGACGTGCTGAAGGTAATGCTGTCGTCATTGATTACAATTGGTTTCTGCGCGGACATCATGGTCGAAAGAACAACAAAAGTCAACATCAATAAGGATTTGATCGGTTTCATGGCTTTTTTTATTTAAAGTTAGCATATTTATTTCATTTGTCACAGAAAACACCTGACAGAATGTGTTTCATGCCATTGCATAAAACATGCCAGAAATGAAATTCGGAACCAGGAATTCAGGGAAGGTGGGAACCGGCATTTTTAACAAGAAATTAAAATTCTGTCGTTCAATTTTAGTTAACTTGCTTTATTCTTCCTTAGAATTCAATTAATATCTAATATTATTCTATTATGAAAGCGTGCATACCTCTTTTTTTACTATTGATGGTGCTGTCGTGCAAAAACGCCGATAAAAGCAACCTGCTGATCAACGATCAAAACTATTTTGAACTCCCGGGATTGAATGTGATGGTTTTTGAAGACATATACCCCGAAGGTCACCAGGGTGGTGTGGGTTTCATTCAACATGGTGTTCGGGTTGCAACCAATGGCGATGTGAGACTGGAATTGACACCGGGACAGTTTCAACCCATACCAAAGGTAGGGCCAAGAACTGTTGACAAGGAGAATAACGTGATCACAGTAAAACTCTGGTATCCGGATTCGGCTATTAACAGAAAGGGCTTTAATCCGATCTTCTATCCCGATCTGACTTTTACATACCAGATACGGGTAGTGGGGGAGAAGGATTATTTCAAAATTTACGTGGACATGGATAAGCCTGTTCCTGCAGAATGGGAAGGAAAAATAGGATTCAACCTGGAACTTTTTCCATACGATTTATTTGGAAAGACCTGGATGATGGATGCCAAATCTGGCTTCTTTCCGCCCCAGGCCAACGGGCCGGTTGATGGCGATCAGGCCGTGCCTATGGCAACCGGTAAAAAACTGGTGGTTGCTCCTGAGGAAGATAAACAACGATTCAGCATAGAAAGCGCTACTGCCGATCTGCAATTACTTGACGGCCGCATCCGTCATTCAAACGGTTGGTTTGTAGTGCGGTCTGCCATTCCCTCGGGTGCTACCAAGAATGCCATTGAATGGACGGTCAAGGTGAATCGCATTCCGGGCTGGAAGGCAGAACCTGTGGTGCATACTTCACAGGTAGGCTATCATCCAGGTCAGTCCAAAACAGCTGTTATTGAACTGGATGCTGCCGATCGCAACATCTCCAATGTAAGTCTGGTGAAAATCACCGGAGAAGATAAAGAAAGCATTGTCAAATCGGGCAAGCCGAAAACCTGGGGCAAGTTCCTGCGTTACAACTGCCTGTTGTTTGATTTTTCAGATGTTCAGGAAGAAGGCACTTACAAGGTTCGATATGGCGATTACCAATCCAACCCGTTCATCATTTCTCCCGATATCTATAAAAGGCATGTATGGCAGCCTACGGTTGAAGTATTTCTGCCGGTGCAGATGTGCCACATGAAAGTGGTAGACGCCTATCATGTATGGCATGACGCTTGTCACCTTGATGACGCCATCATGGCCCCAACCGACAGCATTCTGTTTGATGGATACAAGCAGGGACCTTCAACACTTACCAGATACAAACCGGGTGACCGGGTTCCGGGATTGAATGCAGGAGGCTGGCACGACGCCGGTGACGATGATCTGCGCGTGGAATCACAGGCAATTACCATGCAGCTTTTATCACTGGCATGGGAAGAATTCAGACCCGAGCTGGATGCCACCACCATCGACCAGGCTGCACGGCTGGTAAAAATTCATATTGCCGATGGCAAACCCGATATTCTGCAGCAAATTGAACATGGTGCGCTCACTGTGCTAGGCGGCTATGAAAACCTGGGCAGGGTATACCGTGGCATCATTGTCCCAACTATTGAGCAATACACCATGGTTGGTGCTCCTTCCGGTCAGACCGACAACGTGAATTACAGCAAATCGGTTAATTATAACGGTAAATTTGAGAACCGTGCCGGTGTCAACGACGACCGCCAGGTTTATACCGAAGAAAATCCTTCAAATGAGTATGCTGCCATTATCGGATTGGCTGCATCGGCACGTGCGCTGAAAGATTACGATGCCAAACTGGCCGACCGCTGTCTGAAAGCTGCCACTGGTTTGTGGAAAATGGAAAGAAAACTGGGACCCTGGCATCTTTCGCAGCAGATCAATGCGGCCTGTGAATTGCTCCTTACTACCAACGATGCCGAATACCGCAACTTCCTGATTGCCATGACCGACTCCATTGCCAAACGGATTTCCCGTGTGGGCTGGTATGTAGTGCGGACCATTCCTGTTGTCAATGACAACAATTACAAAACGAAGATTGAAACTGCGTTGGCAGGTTTTGCAAAGGAAATTGAAGCACAGGGTGCTGAAACCCCTTACGGTGTGCCCTATAGACCACATATCTGGGGAGCAGGCTGGAACATCCAGGAATTCGGAATGCGACAGTACTACCTTTCCAAACATTTCCCTGATTTGTTCAGTATTGATTATATGTACAATGCACTGAACTTTGTGCTGGGTTGCCATCCGGGAGTCAACACCGCATCCTTTGCCTCAGGAGTAGGATCGAAATCGGTCACCAGTGCTTATGGTTTCTATCGGGTTTATGATTACTATATTCCCGGAGGCGTGGTTTCCGGAACCGCACTCATCAGGCCCGATCTCGCCGAACTGAAGGAATTCCCCTACCTGTGGCAGCAAACCGAGTATGTGATGGGTGGCGGTGAAACCAATTACCTGTTCCTGGTCTTGGCTGCTGACAAGATGCTGGGTAAAAAATAGATGCCGAAGCAGGCCAAGGCGCAAAACCTTGCGCCTTGGCCTGCTTGTTGCTCCAAATTACATGGAAGATAGCAATCTGAAATAAAACCTGTCTGTCCATAAAAATCCCCGGTTAGTAGATTAGATTTGGGTTGCCCTTTTAAATACTGGAAATTTGGAAACGTAATAACCAAATTTTGATTAAAGATCATGAAAAAAGTAGCTTTATTGTCTTTGTCGGTGCTGTTTGCACTTACAATGACCCTGAAGGGTCAACCCGGCGGTGGCATGCCTTCAGCCGAAGATATGGCCAAAAGGGAAACTGAACAAATGAAATCGACAGTGGGTGTTACCCAGGATCAGTTACCCCAAGTGGAAGCCATTAACCTGAAGTATGCTCAGAAAAGGAGTGAATTGTTTCAAAACGGACCGGGTGGCGATTTTGAGCAAATCCGTCTGAAAATGCAGGAAATGCAAAAACAACAAAGAGCTGAGTTTGAAAAGGTATTGACTGCTGATCAGTTGAAAAAATATGACACCATGATGGAAGAACGCAGACAGCGTGGTCCGGGTGGCCCACGATAGTCTTTGTGTCTGGGTTAAGTTTTTTTGGACAGCAACAGATCCAAATAAGCTGAGGCACAGGATGCCTTTGAATTACTGAGCGCAGTCGCAAGGCTGCGCTTTTTTATTACCAGTGCACAGAAATTATTGCTGCCGGTATAAAAAAGCAGACTATTGCTTAAATTTGGGGATAACTATTATAAAAAAAGAATGAAGAAGCTCTATACTGCAATTTTTACGGTGTTCCTAATGATCACCCAGGTAGCTGCGCAGCATGAAATGACTGCCTTTATCAATGAACTCATGGGTAAAATGACCCTGGAAGAAAAGATCGGCCAGCTGAATCTGATCACTTCAGGTTCGTTTACTACCGGAGCTGTCGTAAGCGAAGGTGTTTCACAGAAAGTGAAAAACGGTCAGGCAGGCGCCATTCTCAACAGCTTCTCGCTGGCATTCAATAAAACCATCCAGGATATGGCCGTAAAGGAATCTCCTCATGGCATTCCCATTCTTTTCGGACTGGATGTCATCCACGGTTACAAAACCATCTTCCCCATACCCCTGGCATTAAGCTGCACCTGGGATATGGAACTGATACAGAAAACAGCCCGTATGGCAGCACAGGAGGCCACTGCCAATGGAATTGCATGGACCTATTCGCCCATGGTGGATATTGCCCGCGATGCACGCTGGGGCCGAATTGCCGAGGGAAGCGGTGAAGATCCCTGGCTCGGATCACGAATTGCCGAAGCCATGGTGAAAGGTTATCAGGGTGATGACCTCACGCTGAATAACACGATGATGGCCTGCGTGAAACATTTTGCACTCTATGGGGCCTCCGAAGCGGGTCGCGATTACAGCACCGTCGACATGAGCCGGCTTGCCATGTATAACGATTACCTTCCGCCGTATAAAGCCGCTGTTGATGCAGGAGCAGGCAGCATCATGACCTCCTTCAACGTGGTGGATGGCATTCCGGCAACCGGAAACCGTTGGCTGATGACTGAACTGCTGAGAAACCAGTGGGGATTTGATGGCTTTGTAGTTACTGATTATACTGCCATTAATGAAATGATCCAGCACGGAATGGGAGATCTCCAACAAGTATCGGCACTTTCACTGAAGGCCGGGGTGGATATGGATATGGTTGGTGAAGGTTTTCTGACAACCTTGAAAAAGTCGTTGGATGAAGGCAAAATCAGCATTCAGGATATTGACCTGGCTTGCCGGAGGGTGCTGGAAGCCAAATACAAGCTGGGCTTGTTCAGCGACCCCTATCGATACATCGACGAAAAAAGAGCCCAGTCGGAAGTGCTAACGCCTGAACATCTCAAAGCCGCCCGGGAAGTGGCACAGCGATCCATGGTATTGCTTAAAAACGACCGGCAGATCCTTCCTCTCAAAAAATCGGGGACAGTGGCTGTCATTGGTCCGCTGGCTGATTCAAAAGCCGATATGGTGGGTACCTGGGCCATGGGTGGCGAAGCCTCATCCATATCCAGCGTGCTCGAAGGCATGAAGCGGGTAGGGGGTAATGCAGTAAAAATTCTCCATGCAAAAGGATCTCCGTTATCAGATCTGGAATCTCTGATCGATAGTCCCAATCCGCTCTCCCTTGAAATCCGCGATGCTTCCGGCAAACCTGGTAAAAGCAGGGATGAGATGCTCGCTGAAGCACTTCAGGTAGCAGCAAAAGCCGATGTGGTCGTGGCTGTGCTCGGGGAACCGTCTGCCTGGTCGGGCGAAGCAGCCAGCATGACCGATATCGGACTTCAGAAACCGCAGCAGGATTTGCTGAAAGCACTTATTGCAACAGGCAAACCTGTTGTACTCGTTCTCATAAATGGACGTCCGATGACATTGCCCTGGGAAAATCAGCATGTTCCCGCAATTCTTGAAGCATGGGCGGGAGGTACTGAAGCAGGCAACGCCATTGCCGATGTGCTTTTTGGTGATTACAATCCATCCGGCAAACTTACCACCACCTTCCCTGTGAATGTGGGCCAGATACCACTTTACTATAACCACAAAAATACCGGCAGGCCAGTGACCCCCAACAATAAATTCTCATCAAGATATCTCGACAGCCCCAATGATCCGGTTTACCCGTTTGGGTTCGGACTGAGCTATACCACATTTGAATACGGAGAGGTGAAGCTCAGCAAATCCTTGCTGAAAGGAAATGAGAAGCTTACGGTTACTGTTGCGGTATCAAATACAGGCAAATTTGCAGGAGAGGAAGTTGTTCAGCTTTACATACAAGACCTGGCAGCGTCTGTTTCAAGGCCGGTAAGGGAGCTGAAGAATTTCCGCAAAATCATGCTGAAACCCGGCGAAACAAAAGAGGTGAGTATGGATGTTTCCACGGACGATCTGAGTTTTTACAACAGCAACCTTGATTATTGCTGGGAACCCGGAGATTTCAAGGTGTATGTGGGTGCCAATGCACGCGATGCCAAAGGTGTGGCTTTCAATTGGGCAAAATAAAACTATTGCAGGCAACCTTTTGCTCATTGAAGTCATCTGATATTTAACACCAAATAATCGACTGCAATGAAAACTTTCATTTGTGTTACCGTACTCACAGCCCTGCTGTTATCATGTGAGAAAACCGAATACAGGATGGATTTGCCACCACAGGGACCTGTAGATCTGAACCTGAGTGAGAAAGCCACTGATGTCATTCAGGCCGACAATGATTTCGGTCTGACCTTGTTTCGCCATGCATTGGCAGCTAATGAAGCTGATAATGTTATGATATCTCCGATCAGTGTTGCCCTGGCGTTGGCCATGACGTATAACGGAGCTGCAGGCGAAACCAAATCGGCCATGGAGGAGGCGCTGCGCAAACAGGACTTTACCTCGGAACAGATTAACCAGTCGTATAAAAGCCTGGTTGAAGCACTCACTTCGGTTGACCCCAAAGTGCAACTGCAGATTGCCAATTCAATATGGTATAAAAAGGGATTCAGTGTATTGCCGCAATTCATTCAGATTAACCGCGATTTCTACGATGCCGAAGTCAATTCGCTGAATTTTGAAGAACCTTCAGCTGCCGGAAAAATAAACAACTGGGTGGATGATAAAACCAACCACAAGATCAAAAAAATCATTGATGGTATTCCTGACGCGGTGATGATGTACCTGATCAATGCCATTTTTTTCAAGGGTGATTGGCAAAATGCATTCGATAAGAACGCCACTTTTAACGGTCCGTTTTTTACCGGTGATGATGCTCAGGTAACGGTCCCGTTCATGAAGCAAGAGTGCGATTATCCTTATATGGCATGTGATTCATTTGCACTTGTGGAATTGCCCTATGGTCGTGGTAATTTCGTTATGAACGTGTTGCTGCCGCAACCCGGCTATTCGCTCAACGAACTGATCCCTGCGCTCACAGCCGAAAATTGGGAGGGGTGGTTAAAACGCAGGTATATTGCAAAACTTAACCTGGAACTGCCCAAATTCACTTTTTCATACAAGAATATACTAAACAACGAATTGACTGCCATGGGAATGGGAATTGCCTTTACCCCGCAGGCTGATTTTTCGGGTATTAACGGAACAGGGGGACTTGATATTTCCAGGGTAATACACAAAACCTTTGTGGATGTGAATGAGGAAGGAACTACTGCGGCCGCGGTAACGGCTGTTGAAATAGAATTGACTTCAGTACCCGGTTCAATTACTTTCAAAGCTGATCGTCCGTTTATCTTTGCCATTCGTGAAGTCACCACAGGAGCCGTGTTGTTCATCGGCATGGTGCAGAACCCACTGACCACGGAGAATGAATAATACTTTAGTCAACTGCACCTTCGATTGTATGCATTATTATGATGCAATGCTGAGACAAGCGCACAGGCAATACTCGCCAATACGCACCGTGGGTGGGCCCGACATACTTCGACAAGCTCAGTATGACGGCAGAGATCGTGCCGGGACTAGCCGGGGATTCGTTTTGTCCCTGCCTGCCGGCAGGCTCATGATGACCGGGGTGTCATACTGAGCTTGTCGAAGCATGACTTGCATCATTTCATACGATAATCGTATTATTGGTTCCCCATATTCAAAAAAATACCCGCCACATGATTGTTTATTCAGTTATCTTGTGTTATTTCACTGAAGCAAAAC
>CAZLLD010000046.1:0-31476 GCA_964560225.1 uncultured Bacteroidales bacterium | reverse complement strand
CAATTTTAAAATTTAGCTTAAAAACTAGCCACGTATTTTGTCTGATTTTCAGCCGACATTTATCACGGCATTTACCCGGCTTTTGTGTATCAGTCTAATATTTTGTGTTTTTACAATCATAATGTCCATTTTAGTAGGATGTTCGTTTGGCTTGCGTACAACGTTAGTGTAGACGAACTTTTTGTAAAAAGTTCGTCTATATTATCTATATGGGATAGTTTGTTTTTGATGGTTCTTTAATCCTAACTATTTACATAGTTATACAATATGCATCTCAAGTCCAAATCATCCAGGGGGCTTATTATTTGATTTGTTTCACCTGTTGAAACGTGAACGTATATCAGTGTCGTTTTGATGCAGGCATGTCCCAGCTGTTTATTAAAGTTCCGCAAATCTGTTCCAGATTCCAAAAAGCGTGTCCCAAAAGAATCACCTCTCTGATTCTGAAAGCAAAAAGTGCGTCTATATAACATACGTGGGCAGGGTATGCGAAATTCAGACCGGTAAATTCTCGATGAAGAAGATCTAACTCATGTTAATGTTCGGTTTTTCTCACACTTCGTGCACCTTCGTCCCATTCCCTACAACTGCTGAATCATTCTTACCTTACTTATCTTGCTCATTTTCAGTCTTTAACTTCAACCCAAACCTGTTCAGTGTTTTCCGGTTTTCAAACGAGTAGCTATGATTGCCTTGTTAGTTTCTTTCTATGCTAAATATAATACTTTTATTTTATCGATGGTTTTGTTTACTAAAGCTTGGCTGATAAGTTTTAAACTATAATCCTTCCCCGGACTACAGTGAAGAGAAGTAATAAGCAAACGTACGCTTTATCACACAAGTTCTGGCCAGACATCAGGGCAAAAAACATCGGCACATCTCATGTAAGCTTAAACCTTTTAACATAAAGTACGGATTGGGTAAAAACAAAAACACCCTTGATGATATTTTCATCAAGGGTGTTCATGTTTAGCTATTGTGAAACCTTAATTGGCTTGCGGCGGAGTAACCTCAATTACCTCAACTTCAAACACAAGCGTTGAGAAAGGCTGGATACCCGACATCCTGGGGGGATTGGCACCGTATGCCAGGTTTTCAGGAATGAAAACTTTCCATTTTGAACCAACAGGCATCATCAGCAACGCCTCTTTCCAGCCAGGAATCACTTGAGAAGGATAGAATTCTATAGGTTTATTCTGCTTATAAGAACTGTCAAATACGGTTCCGTCAATCATTTTACCGGTATAATGAACTTTTACCTTGTCATTAACTTTTGCTTTGGGACCGTTTCCTTCGCGCAGAATCTGATATTGCAAACCGCTGGCCAAAGTAACCACACTGTCTTTTTTTGCATTTTCTTCCAGAAAGGCTTTGTTTTCAGCAATGTAATCCTTATACTCCCGTTTCATTTTTTCAAGCTGCAAATCTGAAAAGAATTTGTTCAGAAAAGCCTCAACCTCATACTGTGAAACCTTTATGGAATCTGCTTTACTGGCTTCCACAACACCTTTCATAAATGCGTTATAATCGAATAAACTGTCGATACCGGCTTGTTTTAAACCACTTCCATAAGTCAATCCAAGAAAGTAGCTCACCGAATCATCCTTGGTTTTAATTTTTGTTGTTGCGTATTTTTTATCAGCGCTGCATGAAGCAAGAATCAGCAGGCTTAGAACACATATAGCCACCAGACTTCTCATTATTTTCATCGTTTATGTTTTTAAAATTAAGCAGCGAATATAAATTAATTTCGCCACACTGTGAGTAAAATGTTAAAATACTTTCAACAACCTGTCGGGGTTATTGCTAATTTTCAACCGTGAAAAACAAATGCCCAAAATGAATAAAAAAACCGGAATCATGTTGAAGATTTTGCTGCTGGCTGTCTGTTATACAGCACAGGCACAAGACACGCTTAAATATACTGTCAATGGTATGTCAGAACTGTCTGACCGGTTGTATGACGAGGCTCTTGTTGAAGCACTCGTACTGCAGATCAGGGCTGATTCACTTTCGAGAATTGCCAGGGATATGCGCATACAATCCAGAGAAGCATGGGATGACAGTGCCCGAAAACAACTTAATTCGGGCATGATCCTGGTTGATAGGGAGGCAAAGGTTACCCAACGAATGGCCGATAAGCAATTTGCCCTTGCAAATTCACTGAAACCCATTACCGTAAAGCAGGAACCCGCAATGAGTTCCGCTATTGAGCAACCCAGCGTAAATTCACCTGTTCAGTTATCCGGGGAAATCAACGGGATCAAGGTATACCGGTACACCGGAAATTTTAATGCAGACAAAGATTTTGAAAATTGTACTGAAGAAACTGCTGCAAAAGAGGAATACACTGAAAAACCAGTCCATATTCCATCCGTTGCAGAACTTCCTTTGCCTGTAGCAGACAACATGGAACCAAGCAAGATATCGAAAGCAGATGAATTCGCAATCCTTGACAAATCACCTTATGGCGATGCGAATCCCATACAGCGAGGCTTTGAAACTAACGGAGGGCTGACCTATAGGATCCAGCTTGGCGTGTTCAGCAAGATCAGACCAGATGATTCTTTTGGAGGCATTACTCCGGTTGTATATGAACCGGTTGCAGGTGGTACCATGTTTAAGTATTATGCAGGCTTATTTTATAAATTGAATTCAGTTACCGCTGCACTTGAAAAAGTGCGCGCGGGTGGTTTTCCCGATGCCTTTATGGTGGCATTCTTCGACGGGAAGCCGATAGCAACAGAAAAAGCAAGAGAAATTGAGTTTTCGGAATTCAAAATGAAATCAAATTAATTTGATTTTCTTAATTTTGCATAGAAATAATTTCAAAGTGAACCATTAAATCGTGATTATGAAGCCTAAGATTTATAAAGATAATAACCCCCAATTAGAGAACCTGATTGACGAGGGATTATCTGAAGGCCGTTTTCTCATGCTGCACAATGATGATGTTCATAGTTTTGATTACGTGATTGAATCATTGGTAGAGGTTTGCGACATGGAAATTATCCAGGCTGAGCAATGTACCTATCTAGTGCATTACAAAGGCAAGTGCGATGTAAAAAAAGGTTCTTATGTGATACTTAAGCCGTTTAAAGAAGGACTTATTGAACGGGGCCTGAATGTCACTATTGATTAAATTATTCATATAATTCATGTCCATACTTGCCATCGCCATCATCATCCTCCTCGGAATTTTTCTGTTACTGGTTGAATTCCTGATTATTCCAGGATTTACCGTGTTTGGTATCGGAGGTATCGCATTCATCCTGTTGGGCATTGGTTCGGCATACTATTTTCACGACCCGGTTACCGGGCACATAACCGTGTTGGGAACGGTGTTGTTGTCGTTCGCGACCATCTACTACATTTTCAAAAAAAAAACCTGGAAATCAATGGGTCTCAAGGCAAGTATCAACAGCCGGGTTGAACCCTTTGAAACGAATAAGATCCACCCGGGAGACCAGGGAAAAACAATCACCAGGCTCGCACCTGTAGGCAAAGCCTTGGTTAACAACACCATTTGTGAAGCCAAATCAAACGGCGAATTCATTAATGAAAATACCCCTGTTGAAGTAGTTCAAGTACTCAATACTCAAATTATTGTTAAACCTGTAAAATAAACTTGCTATGGCTGGAACTGGTATAGGAATTTATCTTGTGGTTGCCGCGGCGATCATTGTTGTAATCTGGTTGTTCTTTTATTTTATACCACTCGGACTCTGGTTCAGTGCCGTATTTGCCAAAGTATATGTGCCCATCTGGCAACTGATCGGGATGCGGATTCGGAAAGTGCCCCCATCCATAGTGCTGAATAACCTGGTAAGTGCGACCAAAGCCGGACTGAATCTGAATGCTGATGAACTGGAAGCGCACTACCTGGCAGGTGGAAATGTAAAACAGGTGGTAAATGCGCTTATTTCAGCGGATAAAGCCAACATTTCTCTTGATTTTAAAGCAGCTACAGCCATTGACCTTGCTGGCAGAAACGTGTTTGAAGCCGTTCAGATGTCGGTTAACCCGAAAGTCATCAACACACCCCCGGTTACGGCAGTTGCCAAAGACGGTATTCAGCTCATTTGTAAAGCCCGTGTTACCGTGAGAGCCAGCATACGTCAACTGGTTGGCGGTGCCGGGGAAGAAACCGTACTGGCCCGTGTTGGTGAGGGAATTGTTTCATCCATTGGTTCTGCTGTTTCGCACAAGGAAGTATTGGAAAACCCCGACAATATTTCTAAGGTGGTTCTGAACAAAGGGCTGGATGCCGGAACTGCGTTTGAAATCTTATCCATTGACATTGCCGACATTGACGTAGGGAAAAATATCGGTGCTGTATTGCAGATGGACCAAGCCAATGCCGATAAGAATATTGCACAGGCCAAAGCTGAAGAAAAAAGGGCCATGGCTGTTGCTGTTGAGCAGGAAATGAAAGCGAAGGCCCAGGAAGCACGCGCCAAGGTTATTGAAGCAGAAGCCCAGATTCCGCTTGCAATGGCAGATGCCTTCCGCTCGGGCAATTTGGGTATCATGGACTATTACAAGCTCAAGAATATTGATGCCGATACGCAGATGCGTGATTCCATAGCCAAATCAGAAGGCAATCAGAAAAAATAAAAATTACGTAGAGACGCACGATCGTGCGTCTCTCTATCGACGCATTAAAAAACATATTGTTGGAGACGCATGATTATGCGTCTCTACGTGTCTTATAAAATCTGCTGCAATTCGGAAATTTCCCGAATCTCCCAGGTGGGTTCAATGATCGATTTCCTTTTCATGGTATTGCAGAATACCTGGTTGATACCGGCATTCCATGCTCCCCTGATATCGGCCTCGGGATCATCACCTATCATCAGACAATCTTCCTTGTGTGCATGCAGCGATTTGACCGCATACTCAAAAAAACGCCTGTCGGGTTTCTGGTAACCCACCATCTCCGCCATGAACAGTTTTGAGAAATACCCCTGCAATCCGCAATTACTGATTTTGCGCACCTGAATTTCAGAAAAACCATTGGTTAGAATATACATTTTATATTTAGCCGACAAATACTCCAGTGTCTCATGTACCCCCGGAAACAGATTGGTTTTCTGCGGGGCCGTGTTCACATACATTTCACTCACCCGGCTGATCAGTTCGCGGTCGTCAATATTCAGTTCACCAAAGGTCATTACCATGCGCTCCGTGCGCATATGATCCTTTTTGATCCGGCCCTTACGGTATTCCATCCACAAGTGCTCGTTGTACTTTTCATACAACTCAAGAAACCTGTTGAAATCAGGAATCCGGCTGAAAAGCTCAAGTTCATGAAAGATATCCAGGAAGGCTTCCCTGGCATTTGCCTGGAAATCCCATAATGTATTGTCCAGATCAAAGAAAAGGTGCTTGTATGTCTTCAATTTATTGAATTATTGCTTATATATTTGCAGGGCTGAAATCCATTGCGCGAGTGCAAAGTTACAACAGTCACCCTTCATATCAAATTATGGCAAAATATTCAGTCGGCAAAGTTGCAGAAATCACCGGAGGAAAACTGACAGGTAAAAAGGATATTGCAATTCAGCACTTGCTGATCGACAGCAGGTCGGCTGCCGCCAATCCGTCTGCTCTCTTTTTTGCCATCAAAGGCAAGAACCATGACGGACACAGGTATATTGCCGGGCTTTATCAGCGTGGTGTCAGGGCATTTGTGGTTTCTGAACTGCCCGTCCCGACAAAATTTCCGGAAGCAGGATTCATAGTTGTACCAGATTCACTTCAGGCATTGCAGGAACTGGCACGATACCACCGGGAACAATGCACCTGCACGGTAGTAGCTATATCCGGAAGCAACGGCAAAACCATCGTCAAGGAATGGCTTTTCCACTGCCTTTCGGATACCTTTTCTATTACCCGAAGCCCTAAAAGTTACAATTCACAGGTTGGGGTACCCCTTTCACTCATGTTGCTGGATGAAAACACAAGTTTGGGAATTTTTGAAGCCGGAATCAGCTTTCCGGGCGAAATGGAACGCCTCAGGCAAATGATCCATCCCCGTGTCGGCATTTTCACCAATATCGGCGAAGCGCACCAGGAGAATTTCATCGATACAAAACAGAAAATTACCGAAAAGCTGAAGTTGTTTTACCATTGCCAGACGCTCATATATTGTGCCGACCATGAGTTAATTGACCAGGAAGTTAGAAAAACCCCGGAGCTACAAAAGGTGAAACTCCTGACCTGGTCGGTCACCGGTAAGGCCGATATCATGGTCAGCCATATTGCACAGGAGGCTCAAGAAACATCTTTTCAGGTAACCTGCCTCAATGAAACCATCAAGATCCGCATACCGTTCACCGATGCTGCTTCGCTTGAAAATGCAATGCACTGCATGGCCCTGATGCTGTTTTTCAAAATTGACCGCGAAGAGGTCATTGCCCGCATGCACGATCTGCCGCCGGTTGCCATGCGACTGGAACAAAAGAGTGCCATCAACGGGTGCACGCTGATCAATGACAGTTACAATTCCGATTACAATTCGCTGTCAATAGCCATGGACGTGTTGAACCGGCAGTTCCAGCACAAGAATAAGACGCTGATTCTTTCCGATATTCTGCAAAGCAGTAAGCACCCTGAAGAGCTTTACCTGCGCGTTGCCAACCTCATCAGGGAAAAGGGCATTACACGAATCATCGGCATTGGCGGTGAAATCCATAAGAACGCCGCGCTGTTTGACCTTCCCGGAAAATTTTTCGAGACCACCGGTGCCTTTATCAGCAGCTTTACTCCCGATGATTATAACAGGGAGGCCATTTTGCTAAAAGGTGCACGAAGTTTCGAATTTGAAAAAATTGCCGCATTGCTTGAGCAGAAAAAGCATACCACCCGTATTGAGATCAACCTGAATGCTTTGGTTCACAACCTGAATTTTTTCAGGTCGTTGCTGAAACCCGGGACAAAAACGCTGGTCATGGTAAAAGCTTTGTCATACGGCAGTGGACGGCATGAAATTGCCGGTGTGCTGCAATTCCAGGGAGTGGATTACCTGGGTGTGGCCATTGCCGACGAAGGAGTGAGCCTGAGGCAGGCCGGGATAACCCTTCCGGTGATGGTGATGAATCCCGAGCCGGAATCATTTGACGCCCTCATTCGCTACCGGCTGGAACCTGAAATATACAGCTTCCGCATGCTTGAATTGTTTCACAAAGCGGTAATCCGCAACCAGGAGATCGGTTATCCCGTTCACATCAAACTCGACACGGGCATGCACCGGATGGGATTTCTGCCCGGGGAAACCGGTTCTCTTTGCAGAGAAATAGCCAGGTACAAAAACATCAGGATTTGCTCCGTCTTCTCACATCTGGCAGGAAGTGATGAGGATATCCATGATTCATTTACCCGGGAACAGATTGACACATTCCGGGTGAACTCGGATCAGATCATTTCAGCAGTCGGGTATCCGGTGATCAGGCATATTCTGAATTCTTCGGGAATCGAAAGATTTCCCGATGCCCAGTTTGAAATGGTCAGGCTGGGAATCGGGCTATACGGGATCAGCAGCGTTGATTCCGCAAGGCTTCAAACAGTGAGCACACTGAAAAGCACCATACTTCAGATCAAGGAAGTGCAACCCGGTGAAACTGTGGGCTATGGCCGGCGCGGCAAACCCACAAAGCCTTCGCAGATAGCTGTGGTACCCATTGGTTATGGCGACGGGCTGAACCGGCGCCTGAGCAATGGCAGAGGCAGCTTTGTGGTGAGAGGCAAGACGGCACCGATTATTGGCAGCATTTGCATGGACATGACCCTGATTGACGTAACCGGAACAGGTGCCCGCGAAGGGGATGAAGTGATCATTTTTGGTGAAAAACCTTCGGTAGTGGATGTTGCCCGCATCCTGGAGACGATACCTTATGAAGTGCTCACCGGCATTTCCGAACGGGTGAAACGCGTTTACATTCAGGAGTAGACATGAAAGTATTCCTGGCAATCAATACAAAAACATGGGGAGGTGGCGAAAAATGGCACTTCGAAACGGCCCGCGCACTCAAAAACAAAGGCCACAACATAACCCTGCTGGCCTATGCCGGTAAAGATCTGTTCAGAAAATCGCTGGCAGCAGGAATACGCACCCTGCCGGTCAGCGTTTCCAACCTGAGCTTCCTGAATCCCTTTTGCCTGTTCAGGCTTTATCGTCTGTTCCGCAGGGAAAGACCCGATGTCGTTCTGCTGAATTCTTCGTCAGACATTAAAACTTCAGGTATTGCCGCCAGGTGGGCGGGCATCAGGCATGTTGTATTCAGACGGGGAAGCGCCATACCTGTCAGAAACACACTTTTTAACCGATTGCTCTACCGGCATATAATTACACACATCATTGCCAATTCTGAAGAAACCAAGCGCACCATTCTTCAGCACAACAAAAATCTCTTTCCTGCTGATAAAATAACCGTGATCTTTAACGGCATCAGCCTGTCGCTTCTTGACAGCCAACCGGCAACCCCTTTTTATCAGAAAAAGGAAGAAGAACTTGTTATCGGCAATATGGGCAGGATGGTGATTCAGAAAGGCCAGCAACACCTGATTGAAATGGCCCGCATGCTGAAGCAAAAAAACATTAGGTTTAAGATTCTGATAGCAGGCACAGGTCAGTTAGAGGATTCGCTTAAGCAAATGGCCATTGAATCAGGTGTTGCAGAAGAGATTGTTTTTCCTGGATTTGTTGAGAACGCCAAGGCCTTCATGGAAAGTATCGATATTTTTGCGCTGCCTTCGGTATGGGAAGGATTCGGATACGTGCTGGTGGAAGCCATGGCATGCCGCAAGCCCGTGGTTGCATTCAGGATCAGCAGCAATCCTGAAATCGTAGCAGACTCAGAAACAGGATTTCTTGTAGCCCCCGGGGATGTTGATGAATTCAGCAAAAAACTGGAAGAACTGGGCCGTAATCACGAATTGCGCAAGCAATTTGGAATGGCCGGGAGAAAAAGGGCCGAAGCTTTTTTTGATCATGAAAAAAGTCAGCAGCAGGTTGAATCACTCCTGACGAACCTGATCAACTATGGCAACACGAATTAACGCACCCATGAATTACCTGGCCACCATAATCATCACGTTTTACAACAAAACCAACATCCTCAGACTGGTTTTGGCCGGCTTTGAAAGGCAGTCGGTAAAAGACTTTGAGATCATCATTGCCGATGACGGATCAAACGAAAACACAGTGCATGAGTTGCAACAGATCATCAGGTTGTCTCCCCTGCACATCAGGCATGTATGGCACCCCGACAACGGGTGGCAAAAGAACCTGATCATGAACAAGGCCATCATGGCCGCAGAAACAGATTATCTCGTGTTCACCGACGGAGACTGCATACCGCACCGGCACTTTGTAAAGGAGCACCTGCAGGCCAGGGAAAGGAATTACGTGCTCACCGGACGAAGGGTATTGCTGAGTAAAAAGGTCAGCGAATTCCTGACTGTAAAAAAAGTCAGACTGGGCTTGCTTGAAAAGATGCTGTTTCCATGGATGCTGTTGGAAAGGATATTCGGAAAGGGACAGTTTGTGGAAAATGCCATATACTTCAGGCACAAGTGGATCAGGAAAAGAATCAACAAAAAGGACAGGGGTCTGCTCGGGTCGAATTTTTCGCTGCACAAGGCGGATATCCTTGCCGTTAATGGATTTGATGAGCGATACCTGTCGCCTTACGTAGGTGAAGACACCGACCTTGATATGCGCCTGAGGCAGCATAACTGCAAATACAGGCACCTGAAACACCTGGCTATACAATATCATTACTATCACCACAGGCTTGAATACAGCGATCATAACCTGATCATCCTGGAAGAGAACAAGAAACTCACCAATGGATATACGTCTTTTGGAATAAATAAGGCATAAATAATGAGAATCAAGTGTTGCGTATTGAAAATGCTGAAAACACGGCGAATTATTAAATTTACTGTATATTGTTTCACTAACTAAGTCATGACAATCGGATTTCTCGAAAAGACTTTCCGGCTCAGGGAGCACAATACCACCATCCGAACGGAACTGGTGGCAGGAATAACCACCTTCATGACCATGGCTTACATACTGGTGGTAAACCCGATGATCCTCAGCAATACCGGAATGGACCGTGATGCCGTATTTACGGCAACCGCACTGTCATCTTTTGTAGCTATTGTAGTTATGGCTTTTTACGCCAACCTGCCCATTGCACTGGCTCCCGGAATGGGTTTGAACGCTTTCTTTGCCTATACGGTGGTCATTCAGCTGGGATATAGCTGGGAGATGGCGCTCACTGCTGTTTTCATCGAGGGCATCATTTTCATCCTGCTCAGCCTGTTTAAGGTCAGGGAAGCCATCATCAACAGCATACCTCTCAACCTGAAACATGCCATATCGGTAGGTATTGGTCTTTTCATTGCACTTATTGGCTTCAGCAATGCGGGCATTGTGGTAAAAAATGAATCTACCCTGATTGGACTGGGAAATCTCGGTGATCCGGGCGTATTGCTGGCCCTGGGAGGAATCATATTCACCGGAATCCTGCTTGCATTCAGAATCAAAGGGGCACTGGTTATCGGTATCATCACCTGCGCCATTTTCGGAATTCCCCTAGGAATTACCCATTTACCCGAAGGCGGATTCCTGAGTCTACCCCCCTCACTTGAACCTGCTTTTTTCAAGTTCGATTTCAGCAGGGTACTTACGTGGGATATGCTGCTGGTTGTATTCACATTTTTGTTTGTCGACCTGTTTGACACGGTGGGAACCCTGGTCGGAGTATGTTCAAAAGCCGGCCTTCTGGATCAACACGGGAAGGTACCACGTGTCGGTCAGGCCTTGTTTGCCGATGCCATAGGTACCACTGTTGGTGCCATGCTGGGAACAAGCACCGTGACATCATATGTGGAAAGTGCAGCCGGTGTGCAGGCCGGGGGCAAAACAGGCCTGACCTCCTTAACAACAGGTATTCTTTTTATAGCAGCACTCTTTTTGTCGCCGCTCTTCCTCATGGTCCCCGGTGTAGCCACTGCTCCCGCGCTTGTTATTGTAGGCCTTTTTATGATCAGCCCCATACAGAAAATCAACCTGGAAGATTATTCCGAATCATTGCCGGTTTTTCTTACCATCATCATCATGCCGCTTTCTTACAGCATCTCCGAAGGAATTGCATTCGGCATGCTTAGTTTTGTATTGATCAAGGTATTCACAGGCAAATGGAAAAGTGTTTCACTGGTTATGTATATTCTGGCCCTGTTTTTTATCCTCAGACATTTCCTATAAGATATTTAATAAAAGACACATATTGCAGATAATTTTATCTTTGCTGAACCGTTAATAAATATTCCACAATATCATGAACATCGACCAGATCATTGCCAGAATCAGGGATATAGTCCGCTACATCGAAGAAAGAATCGTGCTGCGGAACGTGGTGCTTGCCATTCTGATCCTGTTTTTTGGCACGGCCATTATCATGCAGCTATTGAAGCTATACACCCGGCATAATCACGACCTTACCGTGCCTGACTTCTCCGGCCTGTCATTTGAGGAAGCTGCTGACGTGGCAAAAGGCAGGGATCTGCGAGTCGTTCTGTTTGACTCGGTTTTTCTGGCTGATGCAGAAAGGGGAACTGTGGTGGAACAGCATCCGCGTGCAGGTTTTATGGTTAAAAAAAACCGGAAGATCTTTCTTACCGTGAATGCCATGAATCCTGAAAGGGTTGCCGCACCAAACCTGGTTGATCTTACCTTCATTCAGGCACGTGCCAAACTGGAATCGTTTGGGCTCAAAGTGGGGCATATTTCCTATGAGCCCGACCTGGGAATCAACGTGGTATTGGCCCAGCGCATCAACGGTCAAAATCTTAACCCCGGTGATTCCATAGTTAAAGGAGCCAAAATAGACCTGGTGCTGGGAAAAGGACTGAGTGACGAACAGGCTGCCGTTCCCGACCTGGTGGGATTAACTTTTGAGGCTGCCAGCATTGCTGCTTCTGACAGATTTCTTAGTGTGGGTGCTGCAGTTCGTGATCAGTCGATCATTACTGATGAAGATGAGCTTATCTCCATCGTATATAAACAAAAACCTGAGCCCGGTACCGGTGTCACCTTACCCATGGGCTCAGCAATTGATGTGTGGCTCACACTCGACTCGACCAAAGTAGCCCGATTCAACCACCCAGCCGATACGCTTTAATTATTATGGTCAACCGGTTTACATACCTGCTGTTTCTGCTGATCCTGGTATCCTGTTCGGATCTTGCTGCACAGCGCATTCAGGGTCTCAGTGAAAATCCGGTTATCAAACAATACCTGAACAGGCCGTCGACTCACGGCAGCAAACAATTCTCACAATATAAATCTGCCGCTGAAGAACCTCTGCTGACACTGCCGTTTTTTGAGGATTTTTCGATAGTGTCGGTATTTCCAGACCCCGCCAAATGGAGTGACCGATGTGCATTTATCAATACATCCTTCGATATCGACGCTATTTCTGTTGGCGTAGCCACACTTGACGCCATCGATGAATACGGGGAAGTGTACAACATATCAAAAAGACCTTTCAGCTCAGACACGCTTACCTCAAGGGGATTTGATCTTTCATCCTATAGTTTTCCCGGCGACACAGTGAAACTGAGTTTCTTTTTCCAGTGTGGGGGAAGAGGGGAGATTCCCGAATTCGGCGATTCCCTGTTACTGGAATTCTATTCGCCGGTTTCCAAGCAGTGGAGTCGGAAATGGGACACCACACTGAATTACAGTACAGACTTTCGCCAAGTCATTTTGGTGATTGACAGCATGTATTATAAAAGCGGATTTCGTTTCCGGTTCCGAAATTACACCAGTGTCTCACCTGAAAATGTTTTTGGAGGTGAGGGAGCTGTAGCCAATGCCGACTGCTGGAATCTTGATTACATCATGATGAATACCCAACCTGTATCGGAACATAATTCTATCAATGATATTACACTTACCGAACCCCCCCGGAACCTGCTCGGATTTTATGAAACAGTTCCCTGGCTGCACCTGAACAGTGCACAGGAATTAACACGTAACTACATTACTTACCCGATACGCAACCTCAACAAAAACGGTGAGCCGAAAAATGTTGGAAGAAACTATTATGTGAAAGACCTGAATACCGGCATAACCATGTCATATGAAGTGATCCGCGATCCGTTCGTGCCCGATACGCTTGTTCGTATGGTTGATATGTTTACTGCACCCTTTGTAAGAGAGGATGATTCAGATGAAGGCACCCTGGAAGTAGTCAGTTACCTGGTTCCGGATGCCAACCAGTTTCTTCAGAACGATACATCCCGATCTTTCATTCACTTCAGAGATTATTATGCCTATGATGACGGGAGCCCTGAGTTGGGTTTTGGCATAAACACAAACGGAGCTTTGCTGGCATACCGCTTCAGAGTATTTCAAACTGACACCTTGCGTGCCGTAGATTTCTATTTTAACAAAATCAAGGAAATCCTGTACGCTGAACTTACATTCCGGCTTTGTGTGTGGGAAGATTACCACGGAAAACCGGGAGAACTGCTTTATGAGTCCCCTGAAACCTATTCACCCGACTATTCTTCTGATTTACCCAAGTTTAAGCGCGTTTTCATCAATACAAACCAGGATCTGGTTGTTACTGATACTTCCCTGTTTGTTGGCTGGAAACAGGAAACTGATCAATTTATAAACCTGGGATATGATGTAAGCCGAAACAATTTGTCAAGGCTGTTTATTCATGAGGGAGATCACTGGTATAGCCCTGCTAATAGTCTGTTTCCCGGAACACCTATGATACGGGCTGTATTTGGCAACAAGAACATTGTCAACGACATTCCTGAAATTCCGGATACCGGTTCAGACGTGGTGCTTTACCCCAATCCCGTTTCGCAGATACTTCATATCAGATCAGCAGAAACCAAGATCCGCGGAATTTCGGTTGTTGATATGACTGGCAGGTTTTTACTCAATGAAGAAGGAAACCGGAACTCCATTGACATTTCATCGATTCCCCCCGGAATTTACCAGGTCATCATATCCGCATCAGGTAACGTTCAGATTCACCGCAAAATAATTATTGCCCATTAATTAACCCGATGATGCAGGAGGAGCTGTTTGAACAATCGGAGCTTTACGAACATCACCGGATTATTGCTGATAAGGGACAAGGATTGCTTCGTATTGACAAATTCCTGTTCAACCACCTGAAAGGTGTTTCCAGAAACAAGATACAAATGGCCATCAGGGCAGGTAATGTGCTGGTTAATGAAAACTCCGTTAAGCCTAATTACCGGGTAAAGCCCGAAGATCTGATCACCATAGTTCTCCCCTACCCGCACCGCGAGTTTGAAGTACTTCCCGAGAACATACCCATCAACATCATCTATGAAGATGAACATCTGATTGTGGTCAACAAGGAAGCAGGCATGGTGGTTCATCCCGGACATGGCAATTATACCGGAACACTCATCAACGCGCTGATGTGGCATCTGAAGGACTTGCCCATGTTTCAAAGTGGTGAGATCAGGCCGGGACTGGTTCATCGGATTGACAAAGACACCTCAGGAATTCTGGTAATCGCAAAAACCGAGTTGGCCTTAAACCGGATGGCCCGGCAATTCTTTGATCGCACCACAAAACGTACCTACCATGCCCTTGTATGGGGGTCCTTTGAAACACCTGAAGGCACCATTGAAGGAAATATCGGACGATGTATCCGCGACCGGTTGAAGATGCAGGTATTTCCAGACGGAGAAAATGGCAAACATGCTGTTACGCACTACCGGGTAATTGAACAACTGGGCTATGTAAGCCTTATAGAATGCCGTCTTGAAACCGGAAGAACCCATCAGATCAGGGTGCATATGGAGTATATCAACCACCCTATCTTTAATGATGAGCGCTATGGAGGCAATAAAATACTGCGCGGAACCGTATTTTCAAAATACAGGCAATTTGTTGAGAATTGCTTCGAAATACTTCCCCGGCATGCACTACACGCGAAATCACTCGGTTTCAGACACCCCGAAACCGGCAGGGAAATGCATTTTGATTCACCACTTCCCAATGACATGCAGCAGGCAGTGGAAAAATGGCGAAATTACCTCGCGAACAGGGATACCTGATAATAACCGATCCGGAACAACTTCCAATTCCGGCAAAAAGATCCTTACTCTGGTTCATCGTCCGGACCCGGACCAGGTTCCGGATCAGGACCCGGATGAGGACCCGGATCGGGCTCGGGAGCTAAACAAACACTGGTGTAAAGTTCATCCATACCTGACTGTGTTAAAGTACTCATTATTAAAAAGTTTTGATTGTATAAAAGTAAATATAACCCTTTGCACTGGCTTAATCAATTAATATTATAACTATTTTTAGGCAGTTAACCGGATTTCAATGCAAGGCATCTTTTGCAATAAAGCCTTCCGATATCTCATTGTGTTGTTCGGGCTGCTGCCAGGCTCCTTTTCAGTATGCGCAGCAGCAGACATTTCTTTGAATAATCGCGTTGCAGACAGTCTGACCCGTTGCGCACAATACGATAAAGCTATAACCCTTTTAGAAAGCCTCAGGCAGTCAGAAACCGACAACCACAAAATTGCATGTTTGTGGTTGCAACAAAGCCAGGTGCTGCTGAAGCAGGGCAATGACCGTCAGGCTGCGAAAGCCATTTCAGAAGCTTCAAACAGGGCAGCCTCAATTAAAAATCCTGCAAACAGACTTCAGTTTCACATGGCTCTTCAGAAAGCCAGGTATGCCGGTTTCCTCTGGAAGCAGGAGGAATACCTTCGCTGGCTGCAACATGCCAAAAGCCTGCTTCAAACAACCGGATATGCTGATCCTGATGATTTGGTTCAGTTGAATGAGGAATATGGGACCTATTACATGAGACAGAAAGAATACCTGTATGCAGCGAACTATCTCGAGAAAGCATTGGAAGCACAGGATGAAGAAACCTGGAGCGGCCGCATCAGGGCTAATTTGTTGGATATACAATTAGCTGAAGCATACAGGCATCTGGATAAAAAGGAAGCCGGAAGATACATTGAAGAAGCACTTTCATTCCAGGAGCTAGCGAAAGGAACCCCGCACCCGGCACTGACAGAAAATTACCTTTATGCCGCAACATTCTTAATTATGACCAATGATGACCGGGATAAAATAAAAGACTTGTTAAGCAAAGCTTCTCTGGTGATTGCTGATCATTATGCGGTGGATCACTTTTTTTACGGGATATTGTATTACCTCAAAAGCAGGATCGAGTATCATGAAAATGATTTTGAAAATGCATTTCTGTTCAGCACACAAGCAGAAAAAATAGCAGCCGGGTATCCCATACTTAAAGAATACCGGATATTGAACTTGTATTTCATTGCCAACAACTATTATTATTATTATAAAAACGATTTTAAAAAAAGTATCAGCTATTATACGCTGGTTCTAAAGAATCTGGAAGGAATACAAAAACCTCCGCTTGCATTATTATACCAGTCTTTGGGACTGGCCTGGTGGCAACTGGATCATCAGGAAAATGCCAAAAAGTATCTTCAAAAATCGCTTGATGTTTCAAGGTTCCCCGAAACTGTCAATGACAGCATCACACGCTCAAACACATACCTGAAACTGGCAAGTATCGACTTGGCTGAGAATAATTATGCACATTCACAGGTTTATTTCGGAGAAGCCATCCAGACACTGCCAAAACACAAGCAGTACAGAAAACAAAAGCAGTCTACCTATTTTGAAATAGGGCGAAGTTATGACTGGTATGGTGAAACCCTGAAGGCGCTGCAAGCTTTTCAGCAATCAATTATTTATTCGTGCATAAATTTTTCAGATACTTCTTGTTTAGCAAATCCTTCAATTAAAGATGTATTGCTGAGCAACAACATACTTATCGAATGCCTGACCAGCAAAGCATACGCACTGTATCGACTGTACGAAAGAAACATGCGGAAAACTAGTTTTCTTGAAGCATCTTTGAATTGCCAGGAACTTGCGGTGAAGTTACTGGACCATAAGGCCATGAGCATTGATGAAGAAAACTCGGGACTCGACTTTTATACAAGGAATCCAAGAGTACTGAACAATGCGGTAAGCTACGCCACCTTGCTATACCTGAAAACAGGCAAGCGGTATTATGCAGAAAAGGCTTTCGGGTACTCTGAAAAAAGCAAAATGCAATTGCTCACGGCGAAATCCAAAAGACGGGATGTTCTTGTACGGGCAGGAGTGCCTGATACACTGATCAACAAGGAAGAAAGCATAACCAATGAAATCTTGGATATCGAAAACCGCATCCGTCTTGATGCAGGTGATTTGACATACGCCAATACCGACGAAAGGCTGTTGATCAGACTAAATCGCTTGTATGTATTGCGCGAAGAAATTGCAGGCATGATTGACAAGGAATACCATGCAACACACCTTTCCCAGTTTGAAATAAAATCTGATGGAATAGCCAGGGTACAGCAAATACTGGAAGAGGAAGAAGTACTGCTTGAATACCAATTACTTAAAACTGAAATTATTACTTTTGTTGTCAGAAAACATGATTTCCACATCCATTTTCAGTTTATTGACAAAGAAGTACCGGTAATGATCAGCCGGTTGCGCGATGTCATTTCTTCGGATCCGTTGCAGGAGCCGTATGACAGTTCCTACAATTCTTTCGTTGAGGTGTCGTCTTATCTGTACGGCAAGCTCATTCTACCGGTTTACGACAAGATCAGGGGCAAACGGCTCATCATCGTACCACACAACGACCTCACACTTTTTCCCTTTGAAGTACTGATTTCCGACACGCCCCCTTCAACCAAAAAGCCTGGTTATAAAAATCTTCAATACCTGATCAGAGAATTCCCGGTAACCTATGCCTTTTCTGCTAACCTGCTGCAGGATCAGGATATTAAAAGAAAGAAAGCAAAAGGTACCGGCGTATTTCTGCCCGATTACAGCACGTACAGTGAAAAATGCATGCAAAACCAGTTGCCCGAACTAAAAGGCGCTGCACGGGAAGCCTCATTGATCAGGAAGATTACCCATGGCAAGTTTTTCGGCGGAACGCTTGCCGATGAGCATAATTTTAAAAATATGTCCGGGCGATTCAGAATCCTGCACATCGCCGCGCACTCGTTTCTTGACGACCAGAATCCGTTGCTGTCGTGCCTGGTAATGAGCGCTCCTGATGACACTGCTGATGACGGCAAACTGCATGCTTTTGAAATCATGCAGATGAAATTAAATGCACAGCTGGTGGTGTTGAGCGGATGCAACACCGGTTACGGGGTTTTGCGCAAGAATGAAGGATTGATCAGCCTCACACGCAGTTTCCTGTATACAGGTGTGCGAACTGTTGCCTATACACTCTGGCCGGTTGCCGATGCATCAGGAGCAAGGATTTCCAGCAGCCTGTTTAGGAAACTGAAGCAACTCAACCGGCTTGATGATGCCCTGAGGGATTCCAAACTTGAATTTCTTGAAGACGCAGACCCTTTAACTGCACATCCTTTTTACTGGGCCGGTTATGTGGTTGCCGGGAAAGCCAACCCTCTGGTTATATATAATTACAAACCCTGGCTGGTCTTCAGTCTGATCTCAGTACTGACCATAGTGATCGCATTCCTGCTTTTGAAAAATCTCAGGAACCGAGCTTCCTGATTATTTTGCTGGCATTTTCAGCATAATACCCGTTGAATTCCCTGATCTCACTGAAAACCACAATCGCTTCTTCCCTATTGTTGTTATGAAGCAAGGCGAGTGCCAGGTACCAGTTACGATGTTCCAAAAGAGGATGGTTCCAGTCGGCATCAATCATCCTAAACGAACCGATGGCTTCGGATGTTTGATCCAGGGCAAGACAAGTCAGACCTTTGTAAAACCAGGCAAGATGATTTTTCTGATTTTCCGATGTCAGTTCATTCAGTTTCCGAAGCGCTGTGGCATATTCTCCTCGATTGTAATCCATAACGGCATTTTCCAGGATATTTCCTTCTGACAGTGCCGAACGCATAACAATATCCGCACTATATGCCTCATAATACCGATCAAAGAGCCGTTCGGGTTGTGCACCATAAAAAAAAGCAAATTTAAGAACAGCTGCAATGCCGAACACAACAAGTAACAGGGCAGCAAATCGCATCAAGTTCTTGTACTTGACAGCCAATCCTGAGGCGTGCTCAACAGGCGGGTATTCATGAGGCTTATTAAAATAAGCAGTATCAACCTGTTTTACCAGTGAATGAAACTGATAAAAATTCGTATCTCGAATGCTTTCATTTATTTCCTTATGCAATTCACAAAGTTGATTGAATTCAACATCGCACATAAGTTTTTCTTCAAATTGTTTCCGCTCTGATTCATTCAATGTACCGTCGAGATAATCTTCAATCAATTTAATTGTTTCCATAACTTACTTCATTAAGATCTGCCTTTTGTTTAACCTGGTCAATTAAATACTGTTTGCACCGGTATCGCCTGTTTCTGGTATATTGTTCACTGGTATAACCCATCGCCAAGGTAATTTCAGTAATTGAGTACCCTTCTGCAGATAATGAGAGAACTTTCCTGCAGGCTTCGGAAAGCTTCTCAAAGCATGCTCTGTAAAACACCATTCTTTCATTCCTGTCACTGATCATTTCAATATCTGATTCCAAATCAATAAAATCCTCATTCTTCAACGATTCTTGCATAATCTTCCTGCGCCGGTTCAGTTCCTTTAGCCATAACCTGCGTGAAACCGAATACACAAACGTGCCCAACGAACATGAAAGCACGAAGTCTTCATTCCGGGCTTTCTGGAACAACACCATCAATACATCCTGAAACAAATCCCTGGCGTCTTCGTCACTTCCGGAATTGGAAATTACGTATCGTCTTACATTCTGATAATAAAGAACATAATAATCCTTCAAGATGCTTTCATCCTGAGCGATCAGCCCTTGAAAAAGTTCGTTATCTGAGAGTTTCACTGACCTCATTCTTTGCTTTATACCAAAAAACTCAAAAATGTAACTTCGTCAAATCAACTTTTTGACGAAAATTTTTATTGGTAAATATAAGCAAATAGATGATTGAGGCTGTAGCCTGCTATCTGTAAGAATCAATAGGAGCGCATGTGCAAACCAGGTTGCGGTCGCCATATGCATCGTCCACTCTTGAAACACCGGGCCAGAACTTGTTTCGCATGCTCCATTTGTCGGGGAATGCTGCCTGTTGCCTTGTATAGGGATGCGTCCATTCAGCAGCAGCTAATACCAACTGTGTATGCGGTGCATTCTTGAGCAGGTTGTCGGTTTTGTTACCCTGACTTGCAACAACCTCAATTTCAGCATGAATAGATTTCATGGCTGCCACAAAACGGTCGAGTTCAAAGAGTGACTCACTTTCTGTGGGTTCCACCATCAAGGTGCCGTGAACCGGAAATGACAGGGTTGGGGCATGAAAACCATAGTCCATCAATCTTTTGGCAATATCGGTTTCGGTGATATCAGATAAGGCTTTGAAACTTCTGCAATCGAGGATCATCTCGTGTCCCACAAATCCTTTTTCTCCGGTATATAATACCTTGTAATAATCTTTCAGGCACGACGCCAGGTAATTGGCGTTGAGTATGGCAATCTTTGTAGCATAAGCAAGACCTTCGCTTCCAAGCAGACTGCAATAGGCATGTGAAATGCACAATATGCCCGCGCTTCCCCATGGGGCAGAAGCCACAGCGCTGATGCCTTTTTTCTCCCCGGTTTCCACCACCGGGTGTGAAGGCAGAAATTCTGTCAGGTGATCAGCCACCAGTATCGGGCCCACACCGGGTCCGCCTCCTCCATGAGGTATGGCAAAGGTCTTATGCAGGTTCAGGTGGCAAACATCGGCGCCAATGGTGGCCGGATTGGTGATACCAACCTGCGCATTCATATTGGCTCCGTCCATATAAACCTGTCCGCCATACTGATGAATCAGGGCTGCCATTTTCATGATGGCCGATTCAAAAACACCATGCGTTGACGGGTAGGTGATCATAAAGGCCGCCAGCGTATCTTTATGCAATTCCGCCTTGGCTTTCAGATCAGACAAGTCAACATTGCCCTGTCCGTCACAGTTTACCACAACCACCTTCAGTCCGGCCATGGCAGCACTTGCAGGATTTGTTCCATGTGCCGAGGCAGGTATGAGCACAACATTCCGGTGTGCCTCATTACGGCTTTCGAGATATTTTTTGATAACCAGCAGGCCGGCATATTCACCGGCGGCACCGGAATTGGGCTGAAATGAAACACCACTGAATCCTGTGATCACTTTCAGAAAATCGGCCAGTTCACTGAAAAGCTGATGATACCCTGCTGCCTGTTCTACAGGAACAAAAGGATGCAGGTTACCAAACTCGGGCCAGCTTAGCGGAAGCATTTCAACTGCAGCATTCAGTTTCATGGTACATGAGCCCAATGGTATCATGCCCTGCACGAGAGAGAAGTCCTTTCTCTCCAACAGCTTGATATAGCGCATCATTTCCGTTTCACACCGGTATCTCCTGAAGAGTTCAAGGTTCATGAACTTGTCCGTTCTGAGGAATTTGTTGTCGAGACCGGTCTTTCCGATCTCACCGGGTTTGACTTCCTGTGACGGTTTATGGGCAGCAAGCGAGAACACTTCAATTACAGCCTCGATATCTTCTGCGCCGGTGGTCTCATCCATGCTGATACCAATTTGACTATCACCCCGGTAGCGGAAATTGATGCCTTTCTCCAGGGCAATTTTCCGTACATCTATGCAGGTTATACCTTGTGGCAAGTTGATGCAGAGTGTATCAAAAAAATCTTTGTTTGTTTCTTCAAAACCCAGGGAAATCAACTTGTCACGCAGCAACACTGCCGACTGGTGAATGCGGGTGGCAATAGATCTGAGTCCTTCAGCACCATGGTAAACGGCATACATGCCGGCCATGGTAGCAAGCAAGGCCTGGGCGGTGCATATATTAGACGTTGCACGTTCGCGTTTGATATGTTGTTCCCTGGTTTGCAGCGCCATGCGTAAAGCCGGCCTGGCCTCACGGTCAACAGTTACGCCAATGATACGGCCCGGCATGTATCTTTTGTAACTTTCACGGGTGGCAAAAAATGCTGCATGTGGTCCGCCATAGCTTATGGGGATTCCAAAACGCTGGGTTGAACCAACAACCACGTCGGCCCCCCATTTACCCGGTGGAACAAGCAGTACCAGGCTCATGATATCGGCAGCGGCAACTACCGGAATATTGCGTGAATGAGCCTTTTCAGTGAGGTTTCGGTAATTTCTCACCCTTCCCTGTCCATCGGGGTACTGAACCAGCAGCCCGAAAACACCCTGTTCGGCATCAAACTGATCTGCAGCTCCTTCAACTATTTCGATACCCAGTGCATGTGCACGTGTCTTCACCACAGCAAGGGTTTGGGGAAAAATGTTCACATCTGTAAAGAACCTGCAATCACCGGCAGCTACAGATTCTTTGGATCGCGCATTGTACAACATGATCATGGCTTCTGCGGCAGCGGTTCCCTCATCCAGGAGCGATGCGTTGGCAATTTCCATTCCTGTAAGTTCCAGAATCATGGTCTGGAAATTCAAAAGAGCTTCCAGCCTGCCTTGTGATATTTCAGCCTGATAAGGTGTATAGGAGGTGTACCAGGCGGGATTTTCAAGGATATTTCGTTGAATAACGGCGGGCATTACTGTTCCGTAATAACCCATGCCTATATAGGTTTTGAAGAGCTTGTTCTTTCCTGCAATTTTCCGGATCCGGCTGAAATATTGAGCTTCACTGATTCCATGGGCCAATTTCAGTTGCTCCTTAAGCCGGATGTCTTCCGGGATGGTTTTGTTGATCAATTCATCAAGGGATTTAACGCCAATCTTTTTAAGCATGGAAGGCAACTCGTCGGGTTGCGGCCCAGTGTGGCGGAAAGCAAAATGTTCGTTATTCATAACCAGATTTTATTTTTTGTATGATACCAATTCCAATGATAAAATTGAAGTCGCCGATTAATTTAAAAAAGGATTTGTGTCATACTCATGTCCAATTGTTGTAGAAGGGCCATGTCCCGGCCATACAACTGTATCGTGTGGCAATATCAATAGTTTTTCCTTTATGCCCTGTACAAGCAAAAAATGGTTTCCTCCAGGCAGGTCACAGCGCCCGATACTTCCGTTAAACAGCACATCACCGCAAAGTACAAACCGGTCCTCCTTAGAATACAGGCATACACTTCCCTGTGAATGTCCGGGAACATGAATGATTTCCAGTTGTGAATTTCCAAACTGAACATGATCACCATGCGTTACAAACCTGTCGGGCAAAGGCGGCTTGTTTATTTCAAAGCCAAACAGGCCGGCATATTTATCGGCATGCTGAATCAATTCAAGGTCATCAGCATGCATGATCACAGAAAGCCGGAAATAGTGCTTCACCCAGGCATTCCCAAAAACATGATCAAAATGGCCATGTGTGTTCAAAACATACACCGGTTTCAGGTTGTTGTTCTTTATAAATGTCGTCAGATTTTCCTGCTCGCGTTCGCAGTTGCATCCCGGATCAACAATTATGCATTCCAGGGTATCATCATACAGCACAAAGCAATTGGTGGATATTTCGTTGAATATGAAGTTTTTTATTGAAATCATCAGGATTCAAAAAAATAAAGTTTTCGCTGCAAGTTACTCTTTTCCTCCCAACATGGGAACGAATACAAACAAACCGTGTTCTGTTATTTTATACGTTTTTTCATCTTGCTTTTCAATCAGTGTCATTACCTGGGAATTCGATCCACCCAATGGAACGACGAGCCTTCCTCCCGTTTTTAGCTGATCCAGTAATTTTTCAGGAATAACGGGAGCAGCAGCAGTAATGAGGATGCGATCAAACGGCCCGTATGTTGGCAATCCCAGGTATCCGTCACCGTAAAAAAAGTGGATGCGGTAGTGGAGTGAATTGAGCAGGGATTGCGAAAGCAGGTACAACTCCTTTTGTCTTTCAATGGTGTATACCTTGGCGCCCATCTCGGTCAGTACAGCTGCCTGGTAACCCGAGCCCGTCCCCACTTCAAGTACCTTATACATTGGTTTAATTTCGAGCAGCTGGGTCTGAAAGGCAACCGTATAAGGCTGCGAAATGGTCTGACCGGCCCTGATAGGGAAAGCCTGATCGCGGTATGCAAATTTGATGAAACTGCTGTCCATAAATAAATGCCTGGGAACTTTATTGATTGCTTCCAGCACCTTTTCATCATGAATACCTTTGCGGCGAATTTCTTCCACCAACTTCCTGCGCATACCTTTATGCTGAAAACTGTCTTCCATGAGCTGAAATGATCAAACTGATTTTTTAACAAAATTAGTTGATAAGTTCAATCTAAAAAAAAACACCCATATTTCTAAATATTTTATGTTTGTGCAAATGCCGGAGGTATGATTAATGTAGGAATTGCAGGCGCGTTATCAACCATCAACAGACATACCTATGTACTAAACAAAATCCATGATGTACGGATAACAGGCACCTGGATAACCAGTGAACAAGGTGATTCTGCTTTTAATATGGAATCTGGAATTGCCTGCGCCGATCCAGGAACGATCATTGACAGGGCCGAAGCGATGATCATCACGGATAAAAGCAGCTTGAGTAATCGGTTGGCTACTTATGCACTCAAAAAGGCCAAACATGTTCTCGTTTATCCTTCGGCAATTACGTCGGTGAACGAGGTGAACGCACTGATTAAGCTTGCCCGTGAAGCCAATATGATACTGAAATGCGGAAGAGCAGGAAATGCGGATTATAGCGGACTTGTTAACGCCATTTCTGATAACCGGTCCATTAACTTTATTGATTTTCATCACAGCATCAAACTGATTCAGGAAAACCGGCAAAACCTGCTTTTTAACCACCTTCTGGCCGACATTGAAATAATGAGCAGTCTCAATCGTGCCCGCAATACATCCATCAGAGTCAAAGGACATAACCTGCTGTCATCACGGCCTGAAGTAATCAATGCGCGCCTTGAATTCGACAATGGCAGTGCTGTGAATTATTACTGCAACCTGCTTGCATTGCAAAATGATCACCATGTTACTATTGTGCTAAAGGACAGTTTTTTGAAATATGATTTTATTACCTGTGAATTGTCACGCTGGCACCTTAAACCTGCATACATTCAAAATGAAAATCCTATCTTTATAGAAAAAACCAAGGTAGAGCAAAACAACATTCTTGATGATGACCTGATGACGTTTTTTAGCTTGATCCGCTCCGGATCGGCGTTCTTGTCCATTTACGATAATGGTTTCGAACCAATGGTCATGGCTGACCGGATTCATGAAAGGGTTATCAAAACGCTGGTACAATTTGCCTGATATTCAACAAGGTGTACCAGTAAAGGACCGGAATTATGAACAGAAATCTGCAACTATCAAAATATATATTTTTTGATCTGATCTCAGCCGTTGCAGGCTGGAGTGCATTTTTTATCCATTGGAGACTTACACTCGACAAGGTTAGTGACCAAACCTCTATTATACATTTGCTGGACAGACAGTATTTTATTGGCTTATCTCTGGTGCCTTTTTTCTGGCTGTTCATTCATTACATTACCGGGTATTATAACGAAGTATTCCGTAAATCAAGGTTGTCTGAATTTGGACAGACCCTTGGAAACGTGCTTGCGGGTTCACTGGCGCTCTATTTTTTGCTTGGGATCAACAAAACAGAGGCTCTCTATCATCTGAGAACATTTTCGCTGTTTTTCAACATGTTTCTTTTCCAGTTCGTGATTGCTTACATACCACGTCTGATCATTACCACCATCACCACTCACAAGGTACACAAAGGAATTATCGGGTTCAACACGCTTTTGATCGGAAGCAATACGAAAGCCCTGGAAGCCTGGAAAGAGGTAATTGAACAAAAAAGAAGCAGCGGAAACAAATTTATTGGCTTTGTTAGTGTAAACCACAATTCACAAAATGTACTGGAAAATTATCTGCCACATCTGGGAAGTACCGAAGACATCAACCAGATAATAAATGACAAAAAAGTTGAAGAGGTTATCATTGCTATTGAATATGCTGAGCACGATATGATCAATTTGATCATCAACAAACTGATCAATGCCAACGTGGCAATCAAGGCAATACCAAGCTTGTACGACATTCTCACAGGCAGGGTACGGATGAGTTCCATACTGGGCACACCGCTGATTTCAGTTTCGCATAATCTGATGCCAGCCTGGCAGGAAAATATGAAGATATTTTTGGATTACCTGGTTGCATCCTTGGCTCTGATCATCACCCTGCCGCTTAACCTGTTCCTTGCTGCAGGCATTAAACTTACTTCGAAAGGCCCTGTTTTTTACAGCCACGAACGCATTGGACGTTACGGAAAACCTTTCTCCATTTACAAATTCAGATCAATGTATGTAGATGCAGAAAAAGACGGTCCTGAACTTTCATCAAAAGATGATGACAGGATTACACCTTTCGGCAAATTCATGAGAAAATCCAGACTTGACGAAATTCCCAATTTCTATAATGTGCTTAAAGGTGAAATGTCGCTTGTAGGACCAAGGCCTGAACGCAAGTATTTCATTGACCAGATCACCCAAAACGCGCCTCATTATCTGCACCTGCTTAAGGTAAAACCGGGAATCACCTCATGGGGCCAGGTGAAATATGGCTATGCCGAAAACGTGGAACAAATGTTGCAACGACTGAAATACGACCTCATCTACATCGACAACATGTCGCTTTACGTGGATTTTAAGATCATCATTTATACCATTCTGACTATCATTAAAAGAAAGGGAATCTGAGGAATAGAGCCAAGAACCAGGAGAGTGGCAGTAGCAGCAGCAGCCTTATAGCCCAATGCCCAATTGAAAAGTACGAATAGGCACATACACGGCTCCTTGGGGGGTGAGCCTGCTTTCATAAAAAACGATGTGGTCAACCTGCTGTTGTTGAATCACCGCATCCTTATATAAGGTAATTAGCTGCGACAGCTGATTCACCTGTTTCATACCCTTAATCCTTCCGAGTGTCAGGTGAGGTGAATATTTCCGGCTCTCAGGTTCAAATCCCATTGGTAACAGGAGATCATCCAGTTTGTTTTTAATTTGCGCGAGTGTTTCCGAAACATCGCAACCGAACCACAGCACGCGCGGATCACTGAGGTTTTTGAATACGCCAAACGACCTCAGCACCAGTTCAAAAGGCTGAAACTGACCGGATGCGCTCCGGATAGCATCGGAAATGCCCTGCATCAGGCTTTCATCAGTATCACCCAGAAAACCCAGGGTAATGTGCATATTACCGGTTTCAACCCAGTTGATCTTTTCAAGTCGCAACCGGTAGCGGATCAGCTCAAAAGCTTCCTTCAAGCGGCTTCCGGGCTGTATATCAACAGCTATAAATGTTCTTTTCGACATGAATTATAAATTCCCCTTTTCAATCATGATCATGATCTCCTCGATCATTTTATCCTCGCCTTGCGGATCATATTCGGTTTTCAGGTTGGAACCGAATATTCGGGCAATTGCCTGCCAGAATGCCGCCTGAAAGGAACCGCGCAGATCCTTCACCACCTCGTAAGATGTTTTGCTCGTTTCGCGGTCAATCAATTTGATCAGAATCCGGCCCTGTGTAACGGTCAGGTTTTTAAGTTCCCCTTCATACTGTTTGATGATATCGGCCTCCATTTGTCTGATGTATTCGCGTTGATCCCTTCCGCTTTTCATTGAATCGAGGTGTACTGAAATTTGGGCGAATTTTTCACCGGCAATTTTGGCATAGGGATAAACCTTTTTGACATTGTAGATCAAGCGGCGGTATTGCCGCAAATCGCGGGTGGCAGCCACCCTTTTTTTGGGTTGAATAACTGCTTCCATCAACCTGGCAACGTATATGGTGTCACCGTTGTGAATAATGGCATCCACCGGGTAATCTCCCAGTTTCATCCTGATCGTATCCTGCGCAGAAGCTCCGTTCAAAATGCATATCAGTAAGCTGAACAGTATGAAAAACCGTGTCATTTCAGCATAAAATAACAAAATATTTGCCAATTCCGGTTCATATTAAACGTACAAACCCATCCATTGTTTGTTAATACCTATGATCCTACCTGATAAATTGCTAATTTTACAAAAAGAACCCGGATGGACAAGAAAGACAAGAAGTATACAAATGGTGAGATTACGGTGTTCTGGAAGCCTGCCAAGTGTATACATGCCACTACCTGCTATCGTGAACTGATTGAAGTCTTCAACCCGCGCAAGAGGCCCTGGGTGAATATGGACGGTGCGCCTACTGAAGAGATCATCAGGGTAGTCAGGCTTTGTCCCACCCAGGCCTTGTCGTTCCAATACAATAAAGACATTGAAGCAGAAAAGCCCCAGGAAGAACATAAGGCCGAAGTCAGGGTAATGGAAGACGGTCCGGTTATCATCACCGGAAATTTTGTCATTTACGATACCGACGGCAAAGAGATCAACCACAAAAAGATGACCTCGCTCTGCAGGTGCGGGAATTCAAACGACCTGCCCTATTGCGACGGCATGCACCGAAAAACAGGTTTTATCGGAAAATAATCAGGAATATGGAAAACGAATCAAAGGGAAGTGCCGCTGAGGTCAGAATCCTTCAGAACGGTCCGATTATGATCAAAGGAACGTTCAGTTTCAAAGATTCATCAGGAAAAATTACCCTGGGAGAGCAGGAACTCTACCTGTGCCGTTGCGGCGGATCTGCTTCCAAACCCTGGTGCGACGGTACACACAATAAGATAGGGGTCCCCGATTAAACACTTTTCCTGACCAGGTCAGCGGCATCCTGTAATGAAACGGCTGAAAAAACCTTCAGACCCGAGTGGTCAATCAGATTTTTTGCCTCAATGGCATTGGTTCCCTGAAGCCGAACAATTACAGGAACGTGAACCGTCCCGATAGATTTATAGGCATCAACCACGCCCTGGGCTACCCGGTCGCAGCGTACGATGCCTCCAAAAATATTGATCAATATGGCTTTCACGCTTGGATCTTTCAGGATGATTCTGAATCCGGCTTCAACAGTCTGCGCATTTGCCGTACCGCCCACATCAAGGAAGTTGGCCGGTTCACCACCCGACAACTTAATGATGTCCATGGTGGCCATGGCAAGACCGGCCCCGTTTACCATGCAACCCACGTTTCCGTTGAGCTTGATAAAGTTCAGGTTGAACTCTGAGGCTTCGGTTTCTGACGGATCTTCTTCGTTCAGGTCGCGCAGTTCTGCGTAATCAGGATGCCTGAACAAAGCATTGTCATCTAGATTTACCTTGGCATCAGCAGCAAAAATAAGGTCGTCGGAAGTTTTAAGCAGCGGATTGATTTCAAAAAGTGAAGCATCACTTTCAATATAGGCTTTGTACAAGGAAGCCACAAAACGTGTCATTTCCTTGAATGCCTTTCCTTCAAGGCCCAGGTTAAAAGCAATCTTACGTGCCTGAAAGGGTTGAATGCCCACTGAAGGATCGATTTCTTCCTTGAATATCAAGTGCGGCGTTTTCTCTGCAACCGCTTCAATGTCCATTCCTCCTTCGGTGGAATACATGATTATGTTTCGGCCAGTGGAACGGTTCAGCAGAACGCTGATATACAGCTCACGGATATCAGAAGCCCCCGGGTAATAAATATCCTGCTGAATGAGCACCTTGTGTACCTTTTTTCCGGCAGCGCCGGTTTGCGGAGTCACCAACTGCATTCCCAGGATGTTTTCGGCTTTGGTTTTAACTTCCTCGAGGGTGCGTGCCAGTTTAACACCGCCACCCTTGCCTCTTCCTCCTGCATGAATCTGAGCCTTCACAACCCAACTGCTGGTTCCGGTTTTTTCCTGCAATTCCCGGGCAGCATCCTGGGCCTTTTGCACATCGTCGATCACAATTCCCGCGGGTACGGCAACTCCAAAGCGGCTTAAAATAGCCTTAGCCTGATATTCATGAATATTCATCCTGTGTTTTATCAAAATTTCCGGCTACGAAAATATTTAAATTTTCTGATCAATTGCTAACATTGCAGTTATTTCGGCGACAAATGATTTACCTATGAAAAAGCTGTTGAACGAAGAGCTGAACCGCAAGACCATTGAAGAATTCAAACAGGCAGGAAAACATCCGGTACTGGTTGTGCTGGATAATGTAAGGAGTCTGAATAACATTGGTTCGGTATTTCGCACCTGTGATGCATTTCTGCTCGAGGGTATGATCCTTTGCGGAATAACCGCCACACCGCCACACCGCGAGATCAGTAAAACAGCCCTGGGAGCCACGGAATCGGTGCAGTGGAAGTATTTCGAAAAAACATTTGACGCTGTTCGGGAATTGCGCGAAAAAGGATACAAAATTTTAGCTGTAGAGCAAACCGTTCATGCCTGCATGTTGCACGATTTTCATTTTTCTCAAAATGAGAAATACGCTCTCATTTTCGGACACGAGATTCACGGGGTTGACCAGGAAGTGGTGAACAGGTGTGACGGGGCCATTGAGATTCCTCAGCACGGCACCAAACATTCGTTGAACATTGCAGTCAGTGCGGGAATTGTTTTATGGGAGTTTTTCAGGTATTTCCAAAAGACTAAATAGGGACGAGCAGCAGTGGCAGTGGCAGTGGCAGTAGCAGTAAAAGCAGGCGTTACCTAACCATAAAAGATCAAAATCGATAAAAAAACCCCGCCTTATGACGGGGTTTTTTGTAAGATATTCTTGATAGTTTACTGCAACAAAGCTTTTACAGCTTCGTTTTCAACGAATTTCAGCAATTCGGCATCCTTAAGTGCATAAGCCTTGATTGAAGGATCGAGGCTGATAGCCTGACGCAGATTGGTAATAACACCGTCAGCAACACCGCCGCGGGCATTGGCAACTGCTTTCAGGTAATAAACCCAGCCGTCTTTTACTTCACCGAGTTGGTTGAGGGTAGCAATAGCCTTATCGTTGCCGCCATTAAGCATTTGAGCCAGGGCTGCATTGAATGAAGGCTTGTTGCCGAAGTAATTAACAGCAGCTGCATAGTCACCCTGTTTTACCTTGATGATACCCAGGTTATAGCTGGGAGCATCACCGGCGCTCATAGCAGCGGTAAGCAGTTCTTCAGCGGCTTTCAGATCACCCTGTGCAAGAGCAACAGCACCTAAGTTGGCTTTTACAGTGGCGTTGTCAGCCTTGAGAGCCTGGGCAGCCTGAAGGGCTTTCTTGGCTTCTTCAACCTTACCCTGTTTCAGCAATACATCACCAAGGTTATTGAAAACCCTGACACACTCGGGGAATTTTTCAGAAGCAGCAGCATAGATAGCGGCTTTTTCTTTCAGATCATTGGTAAGTGTGGCAGCATAGAGAACTTCTTCGAGGTTCAGTGATTTGGGATCGCTGAGGCCGAGTTTCAGCAGTTCCTCATCGGATTTGCCAACAACATCAACAT
>CAZLLD010000045.1:29997-31645 GCA_964560225.1 uncultured Bacteroidales bacterium | reverse complement strand
TTCCGGCGCGATCACGAGCGGGTATCGCGGGCTGGCCTGCGGGAGACGAGTAATCACGCACGAAAGACAAATATTTGTGGCCACCCCTGGTGGCCTTTGTTATTTATATTGAGTGCGTGATCACGAGCGGTGATAGCCGCGAGTAATCACTACCATCAATTATTTTGGCCGCCTTTTTGCGTTTATATTTCCGGCGCGATCACGAGCGGGTATCGCGGGCTGGCCTGCGGGAGACGAGTAATCGCGCACGAAAGACAAGTAGCTTAAATCATTGGTCAGCGTCATATCCTGATTCAGGCTTTCGGCATTAAAAGCCTAAGTGGATTTGTGCATGGTTTTCGATCAGGGAATCAGGGCCTTTTCCTTCATTTTTTGTATGATCTCGTCGACAGTCATACTGGAATTAGGCATGACGAAATCGGCACATTTTCCGACTTTTTCTGAAACCTGATATCTTTTACATTCCGTGAATTTTTCACCGTTTCTGCAGAACAAGTTCTTGTATACTTCGGCGGATTCTTCTCTCTTGAGGATTTTGTCGTTAAAAAGAGGACATTTTTCGATTTTGGGACATTGGTTATTCATGGGTTTCAATTTTAGTTGTTTTGGTATGCATTGATTCAGAAATGAACTGGTCAACTTTTTGTATAACCGGATAATGAAAACGAAACAAATAACAATTACATTAAAAATACATGGTTAATACTCATCTGAGTAAAACTTAAATCTAAGTTATTATAATTCAATTATAAATACAAGATGGAGTTACTGATGTTATTAACAGTCTACGCGTTTCATGGGGAATAGGTTGCAAAATGAAGTTTCAGGCGTATTTCCTTACCAGTGAAATAAGCTGGTCCTTGCTGAAGGGCTTGGCGATGTAATCGATACATCCCTTTTCAATGGCATTACTCCGGTCTTTTGGGAAACCATATGCGGTTTGAGCTACAATGGGCAGTTCCGGGCGGAACTTCAGAATCTCTGAAGTGCTTTCGTATCCGTTCTTTACCGGCATCCGAATATCCATTAAAACCAGGTTGATATGGGGGTTTTCGGCGCACATTTTGATGGCGTCGGAACCGTTATAGGCTCTGATAATTTTATAACCTAAAGGATCAAGTACGGTCTGTACGAATGCATAATTGGAATCTTCATCTTCCGCAACCAGTATGGTTTTGTTCGCAACCAGGTTGTTCCGGACAGTGCATCCGTTTTCTTTTTTGGTTTCCCGGAAGTTATGGTAAGGAATGGTGAAAGAAAACCTGGACCCAGAACCCGGGGCTGATTCCAGCTCAAACTGTCCTCCAAGTATTCTGACATACGCAGATGCAATGGATAGTCCAAGTCCCAATCCGCCATAAAGTGTGGTGTCTGACTTTTCCACCTGGTAAAACCGTTCAAAGATCCTTTCGTGTTCAGATTCGTGAATACCAATTCCGGTATCTGACACGGAAAAACTCAACATATCGCCTTTAATCAAACAACTTAGTTCAACCGACCCCTTATGAGTAAACCGGAATGCATTGTTCAGCAGGTTGGTCAGTATGCTGATGACTTTGTGCTCATCAGTTATGAGGATGGCATCAGGCCCGGAACAGTCAGTATGAATTTGAAAACCAATACCTTTTTTTTCGGCCTCCGGCAGGTA
>CAZLLD010000045.1:0-29897 GCA_964560225.1 uncultured Bacteroidales bacterium | reverse complement strand
CCCAGGTTTTTGGTTTCGGCGATGAGCTTTTCCTCTTTTGTAAACTGCGCTTCTTTTGTATTGGGTACAATTATGGTAGTTGCCTTTTCGATTACTGCTTTAATGTGTGGGTGGTTATTCAACTCGGTATTCCTGAATTCATCCGGGAAATCATCGGGAAGCGGGGGTGAGGTAACCACCAGCCTCAAATTACTGCCATGGTTCAGGTAAATGGCGCTGGTATCACTTCCTACCAGATTGGCAGCATGTTCAACGATTTTTTCAAGTACATCTTTTCTTTTAATCGATTCCAGCAAATTCAGGCTCATGGCGAAAAGCCTTGATATGTCCCTGAATGCAGACTTCTGTTCATTCAGGGAAGCAATCTTATTTTCAGCTTCAACAAGTTTTTTTTTGAGCTTCTGAATGGTTTCCTGTAACTCCGATGTATGTTCCCTGCCTGCTTTGCTCATAGAATGTGTACCTGTGATTTGCCTGATTTTTTATTTCTCACCTATCTGGTTCCCTGTTTGTCTAAAATTAATCAATTGAAGATTGAAATGCAAACTTTAACCGGTTGATGTTATGCAACGATGCAAAACCTGTCAGGGAATTATTTCTTGTTATATTTGACCATTTCTGGTAAATATTTCACGAAATTTGATAAAAACAAGCATGATGAAGTCCATAGCCACCGTTTGTAACCGATTTTGTTTACTGGTCATTAGCATGATAACCGGTTTAAACTCCGGCCACGCACAATTCTTGGATTCGTTTGACGGCAATCGCATTGAAGGCTGGTTTGTAATGACCGGTGACGGCAATGCGAAAATGGATTTTGTGCCCAATGACGGGTATGCAACCATGCACCTGGATGCCTCAAAAGACAAGCATAATGTATATTGGACCCTGATCAAACGTGACGTAACCTCCTTTCTCGACCTGAATAAGCTGAAGGATCCTGCGTACCAATTAAGGGTTGAGGCCCGGGTACGGGTACATAGTGCCCCGCGCAGGCTAAATTTCATGGTCAATACGCAAAGAACAACAAATTATCATGAGGACCTTATGGAATATGACATCCCGGATACCATTAACTGGCATGTGATCAGCATGACCACCAGAAGATTTGATGCTGTTCCGGGTGATACGGTTTATGTACAATTGGCAGCTACTGATTTTGGAACCGGCCGTTACCGGGTTGACATTGATTATTACAGGGCTGATATTGTCAATGTTCACGAGGCTGGTCCTGACCAGGGTGTTTTGGTACCCTACCATCCGCCTGTACCGGATATCAGTTCTTTTATAAATCACCTTGATGTGGCGCACGATGCACTGATCAATCTGGATTTTCCCAATGTGAATTTCGGAAACTGGCATGTTCAGGATATCAAATCCGGGAAGCAGGTTTTAACAGTAAGCGCCAATCAATGGGCTATCCTGAGATGGGATTTCGGCGGTTTGAAGAATACAACAGCTGAGGGACCTGCTTTGTTAGAATTAACTACACAATCTTTTGCAAAGGGTGGTGAATATAATCAGGCCTTTGGCGGGGACTTTGGTATGGAATTCGGCAAAGTCAGGGTGTTTGAAATTACTGGTGGAGATTCGGAATGGGATCAGCGCCAGGTTACTTTTGAAAGCTTTTTGCAGGGCAAATCCCTTTCTGAAGTTGTAAACGATCAGATGGTTTATGATGCGGAAATTGTTGAAGCGCCCGGAAGCCGGAACCTGATTACCATCTCGCAACCGGTGATGCAGCGTCTTTTGAACGGAACCACAAAAGGATTACTCATCCGACCCCTGGGTGCTGTGGTTGCGTCATTTTATGATTCGGAAAACCTGACCGGGTCAGGTCCGAAATTGCATTTTAACCTAAAGAAGTAGCGGATTATTCCCTTTTTCTTCTGAAGGTGTAATTAAGCCCGAACGAGAATTTCACCAGACCAACTCCCAGCCATGATTCCGGATTTACCAACAAATAGGAATCGGCGTTAATGGTTGGAATGGTCAAACCAACCTGCACAATGCCCTTAAGGTTTCCTTTGCCCATTCGCATGGTAATGGTTGGTTCCAGGTTGACAAAATTGAGGGTTGTATCGGAGCGATAAACAAAGTCATTGTTCCACCAGTCAAATTCATCGTACTCGTTGGCGTAAATGTCATACATGTGAACATAGTTGATGCGCATGTCAATGGCCATGTCAAAGTATTCGCCCGTCTTCGCTATGCCGGGTTGGGAGAATACATTAAAATACCTGGCACGAACAACAGGATCGGGCTGGTATTCATAATCAATTCCGTCTTTTGATTTGCCAAAACCAACACCGTTGTAACATTGAAACATCCATTTTTTACTGTCGCCCATCATGGTATAATATCCTGCACCCACGTCAAAGGAATAGATTCTCAGTTTATCGGCAGTGGAGTCATTTTTGTTCGATTGCCTGAAATGGTACATTCCGTCGGCCATCAAACCAAAGTGTTTCACAGGTGAAACCGAAAGCTGCAAATTCATCAGTCCGCAACCTATTGATCCGGCAGAGGTGGTTACACTGAATTCTCCCTGTTCCTTCAGCATGGGAGAATTGATTGCATTGGGTTTGTATAGTGTGGCACAACCTGTTAGAACCAGCAGGATCGCAAAACACAGAAACAGCGAAAATGATTTGGAATTGATAATTTTCATAGATTTTTGTCAGGTTAATTAACAGGAACTAAGCCAGTGCTTTTTTTAATGACAACTATTCTTTTCCAAGGTTGCAAAAACAACAGCTGTTATTTAAGGATTTCTGATAATCAGCTTATAATGTACGGTAGAGTCCGGTTTGATAATGGTTGAAGGGAAATGGCCTTGGGGTAAGGCAATTGGCATGTTGTCGTACAAATCCGGGTTGCCGGGTGTGAACTTGAATCTGCCGGGTATTTCCGATAGCAACAGACTGTCTGTTGATGAAAACAATTGACCATTTCTGATCATCCGGTCCGGAAACTTTTCCATGGGAATCTTCTTAAAGATGTCCGGGTTTTGAAATCTGTCTGCGTTAAATGAATGCCTGTTTGAATTTTGTTGTGTGAAAGCTGCAACACATAAACAGCTTAACAGGCCGGTTATCAGAAAAGTTTTTGTCATGGTCCGGGTTTTGAAGGTTAACCAAAATTAGTGAAAAAATCAATGAACAACGGTTGGTTTATAAAAAAGAAGCAATCTGCAAGTTAAAAACAGATTGCTTCTAGGAAGTTCTCAAACTATATAAACAGACAGGTTGCCTGTCAGGCAGGTGTGGAAAAAAATCAGGGTGTATATCTGTTTCCCAGAATCAGCTTATCTCCTGAATCATCCACTTCATATAGTTGCGGTTTGCGGGGGCCATTGGCTTCGGCATGGTGAATTATAAATAAGCGTTTGCCTTCAAATGTGGTGAACAACATTCCATGTCCCGAATTGTCTCCCTTAAAAGCTTCCTTTTCCTGGATCCAGGGGCCTTTTATGGATCCAGATTCAGAATAGGCAATGCCCTGTGCATACCTGTTGACACCCCAGCTCGACCAAAGCATGCCCAGTTTTCCGGTTTTTGTTCTGAAAAGTTGAGGCCCGTCTGTGACCCAACCCGGCATCTTCATGCCAAAAGTGGCTTCTCCTATACTGTTCATTTCTTTAGACCACGGTGCTTCGCTGGCGCGAAAAATGGTGGTGGGTTCTGCAGTGCGATGTGTCAGATCTTTTGAAAGCGGCATGTAGTCCATGGTTCCATCGATCAACTGGGTCCATTCATGAACAAATACCATATAGGTGGTATCATTCTCCTGGTAAAGCGTTCCGTCAATAATGTCCCAGTCTTCCGGGCCCAGGCAAAAATCATGCTCTGCAACCAGCGGTTTGTAGGGCCCTTCCGGTGAATCGGATACCAACAGCTGGGTCTGGTTGAGGGGCACATTGTATCTGCGGGGAACTGCCTGTATGACCACACTGTGATCATTCCAGGTACCAGCAAGATAATATTTTCCGCCGATATAGTGGATTTCGGCAGCTGCAACAAAGTTTCCTTCCATCCAGGTGCCGGTAAGATCAATAATCTTGTAGGGACCGGTCCACATTTTCAGGTCAGTACTTTTGTATAAACGGCCGCCTGTGCCTGTCAGGTAGTAGGTATTACTTTTTGGATCAGGGTAGATGAAAGGGTCACTCATGGAAATGTCATCCAGAGAGACGGTCTGGATTTTTGGCTCCGGGAAGCGTGGCCGCGTGGGTGCCTGTTGTCCCTGCGTGCCGGATGGCGGAATCATTCCTCCAAAATTCCTTTGACCCGGATCGGCCAGAGGAGCCTGTTCTCCGCGAACGATCTTTTTTTTCTCTGTGGTTTGTGCTTGCACTGTAAATGTGTGTGAAATGCATATCACCATGGAAATCCATACAATTGCTTGTAAATAGCGGGATAATCTCTTCATAATTTTTGACAATTAAGTTTATTGAATATGCTCATCCGGAAACTGATACAATTTATAATATTAATCGATTGAAGTTAATAAAAAAAGTAAAATAGACTATTATCCGTATAGCATCGACTTTTTCAGGTTTTTATCCGATAAACCGGAATCATCCTGCCCGGTATGGATGATTTGGAATCATGCAAAAAGTCAGCGCCGATTTTGTCGTAAAATCCTTTTGTATACGGGTCGGCAAAAACAAGCAGTTCGCTGATTCCTTTCTCCCCGGTTTTGCATGCACGATACTGTCAAGAAAATTCAAATACCGCAATATTCTGTTCACAATCTCCATATTTAACTTCGCCGGCTTTTCCTTGCCAACATGAATAAAAGCCTTGAAATTCGTATAGATGATTGCCACTATTTATGGATTCAAACTTACAGGGAAATGTTCAGAAACTTTCTTACTAGTACCTTCAGAAACCTGAGTAAAAACAGGATATTCGCAACAATCAACATGTTGAGCCTTGGTGTGGCACTTTCGGTTTGTGTTGTGGCTTTTTTCAATCACAAGTTCGCAATGGAGTTCGACAAGACTCATATCAACTATAACCGAATTTACAGAATTACCAGCATGGTCGAAATGCAGAGCCAGGAACATGAATATGGAATAGTTCCAGCTAAATTGGGTATTGAACTTAAGCATGACATCACGGGGATTGAGCGGTCTGCCCGATTCATGGCCGCCTGGTGTCCTGTTGAGGAAGGAGAGGATGTTTTTGTTTCACCTGTATCATTTATCGATCCCGAGTTTCTGGATATTTTTACGTTTCCGACAATGTCAGGTAACAGTGCTTCCCTTAAAGATCCCGGAAACGTGCTGATCAGTCATTCCATGAGTTTGAGGCTTTTTGGAGACGGCAATCCTGTAGGAGAAAGCATTTCGGTCAGCAACGACCGAAATATGAAATTTGCATTCACAATTGGGGGGGTATTTACAGATATTCCGAGGAATTCGAGCTTCAATGCAGATGTTTTGTTGAATTATGAAAATTACCTGAGGATGTGGGGTAAGAATGATGATGATTGGAAGTTCAATACAACAGCTATTTTTATTCTGGCGGAAAATGGCATTGCCTATGTTGCATCTTTGCTGGATCAATACCTTCCTTTGCAAAATAGCGCTAATGATGAATTCCGGATCAGCAGGTTTAATGTGATACCCTTTAGTGAGGTCGGAATAAATTCCAGATACATCAGATCACCGGGTCTTTATCCTTCTTTGCATCCGGCAGCAGTGCTTGCTCCGCCAATTCTTGCCTTTTTAATCCTGCTTATAGCCTGTTTCAATTTTGCGAATACTACTTTGTCTTCTTTTGGTAGAAGGCTTAAAGAAATTGCGCTGAGGAAGACATTTGGCGGACAAAGGAATCAACTGGTTTTCCAGTTCATGCTGGAAATACTTATCATTTGTTTTTTTTCATTGATCGTGGGAGTTGCCCTGGCCGCATTCCTGGTTCCCGCCTATGGCAGGCTGTGGTCATATATGTCAATTGATCTTTCACTTTTCAGGTATTTGTCATTCTGGATATATTTATTGATATTATTGCTATTAACCGGTTTTTTAGCAGGCATATACCCTGCCATACATGTCAGTTCGATGGCGCCTGTCCGGATCCTTAAAGGAATCAATAGATTCAAGGGATCAGGCAAATTCTCTTCGATGCTTCTTTTTCTGCAAATAACCATTTCTGCCGTAACCTTGATGACGGGCATTGTTTTTACTAAAAACGCTTATTATCAAAGAACCTTTGATACCGGCTATGATAAAGATGGACTAATTGTTGTGCCGGTTTCTGCAGACTTACTTCCGTCCTTCAGGGATGAAATTGTGAATCATCCCAAGGTTGTTCAGGCCTCAGGGACCAAAAATCATATCGGATTCGGAACACATTACAGGTTGCTCGAATACAATGATAAGCAATTGATTGCGATCAGTATGGAAGTGGGTCCGGGTTATGCCGGCACAATTGGACTCAAGCTGATTGAAGGCCGCATCTTTAATGAATCCAGGGCAGAGGCGGATCGCCACCGCGGTTCGATACTGGTAAACCAGAGACTGGTTAAAGATTTTGGCTGGGATGAACCTGTTGGACAAACATTGACCTGTAATGATACCGTAAGGCTTACAGTTATCGGTGTGGTTAAAGACTTTTGCATGGATGGGGTATGGGAAAAAATTGAACCTGCCATATTGTTATTGTCATCAGACGAACAGCAGGGTGTATTGGCTGTCAGCACAGAGGTGAATGATATACCCGAGGTGTTGGGATACCTGAATGCCACCTGGAAACAACGTTTTCCTAATTATGTTTTCAGGGGCATGCGTCAGACAGATATGATGCAGGAAGAAATCAATGTGAACAAAAGTATTGTGAAAATGAGTTTCTTTTTGGCTGCTGTCGCCATTATCTTATCGCTTCTGGGCTTGTATAACCTCTTGTCATTGGATCTCATCAAACGAAACAGGGAAATGGGAATCCGGAAGATCCTTGGAGCGCCGGTCAGCCTGATCATGTATCTTTCAGCAAAGAAATTTCTTATCATTCTCTTTACAGGAACATTGTTGGGCTGTTACGGCGGATATAAGCTTTCCCGGGTAGTTCTCGAAAGTGTTTGGGATTACCATACCACCATAGGTTTTCAGATTTTTTTCATTACATTTTCAATCATGTTGATTGCTTCAACAATAACGATTATCTTTAGGATAACCCGGGCATCGTACCGGAACCCTGTGGATTCACTCAGGTATGAATGATAACGTGTCTGCCTTTATGAATGCAAATAAAACCAGATGGTATCGCCTCATTGGTTCGGTGATAATGGGAATGACCGGACTTTTTTTGGTTTATATTGTATATGATATTGCAAATAACCGGATTGTTAATTTTGAGAATTATACCGATTGGAGCGTGAATGTTGCTGCAATAATTGCTTTTATCGGATTTTACCAGGTGATCATTCTGGTAAACAAACGGCTTGATAAATACCGGAACTGGCTCGATGATACGAAGAAGCGTTTTATATTACAGTTTACCGTCGACTTCTTCCTGGTGATACTGATTTCAATACCTGTTGGATGGTTGATTTCAGGCTCCCTGGCAGCAGATAAGAAAGTTGATTATTTTGAAGATGCCCTGATCATAGGGGGTGTTTCAGCTTTCATCATGCTACTGCTTGTCTTTCTTGAGTTGACGGTATTTTTCCTGGCTGAGTGGAAGGATACACACGTTTTGGTTGAAAGATTCCGGAAGAAAAACCTGGAATACAGGTTTGACAGGCTGAAAGAACAACTGAATCCCCATTTTCTGTTCAATAATTTAAATACATTGTATGGCCTGATCGGCGAAAATCCTGAACAAGCCTCTAAATTTGTCGTTGAGCTGGCAGATATATACCGATACGTGTTGAAAAACAAGGATGAAGAGGTTGTCTGGCTGAAAGATGAACTTGACTTTACCAGGAGCTATATATTTCTGATTTCAAATAGGTTTTTTAACAGCATCCGGTTTGAGGTTGATCTTCCCGATACCCTCCTCAACTCAAAAATACCGCCCCTGACGTTGCAGATGTTGATTGAAAACGCAATTAAGCACAATTCGTTTGACAAAAGCAATCCGCTTGAAATAAAAATCTATGAGTTGCACAACAGGATTGTGGTTGAGAACAAACTGCAGCCTGTAGTTCACAAGGAAGAGACCCGACTAATCGGACTCCGGAACCTGAAAGAGCGCTACTTGTTTCTAAGCGGACAGGAAGTTGAGGTAAAAAAGACCGAAACCAGATTCACGGTTTCATTGCCATTAATTAACTTTAATCTTACAGCTTTTATAAACGATGAACATACTGATCATTGAAGATGAAGAGCCGGCATACCGGAATTTGGTAAAGCTGATTCATGAATACGACAGATCCATTCAAATAGCTGCATGGACTACCACAGTCCAATCGTCAGTTGAATGGATTTCGGCTCATTCCGCTCCTGATCTGATTTTTGCTGATATTCATTTGCCGGATGCTCCGGTATTTGAAGTTTTCAGCAAAACCGGCATCAGCATTCCGGTGATTTTTACAACTGCATATGACCAATACGCGATAGAAGCCTTTGACGTCAACAGTATTGCTTATCTGTTGAAACCCATTAAGTTTGAACAGTTAGCAAAAAGTATCGAAAAATATAAGCAGCTGAAAAGATTTCCCTTAAATGAAGATATACTTGAACAGCTTCAGCATAAAATAGCTCAGTTATCAAATGCCGCCAGGGAGTTCAAGCAGCGCTTTCTGATCAGAAGCGGGGATCGTTTCAGCTATATTGAAACAGGAGATATTGCCTTTTTCTTTGCAGAGGGCAATATTGTATTTGTGGTAACCAAACAAAAGAAGAAGTCGGTTGTTGATTATTCACTGGATGGCCTTGAGAAGGTCCTGAATCCGCATGATTTCTTCCGTGTCACCAGAAAGTATATCGTTCATATTTCATCCATTGAAAGTGTTTCCAGGTACTTCCACAGTCGACTGAAAGTTGCTGTCCGACCTTCACCCGGTGAGGATATTTTTATCAGCCGGGTCAGGGTGCCTTTCTTTCTTTCATGGATGGAAGGGAAAAATAAATGAATATAATATTTTACATTTTCAACCTGTAAACCGGTATCATCCTGCCCGGTATGGATGATTTGGAATCATGCAAAAAGTCAGCGCCGATTTTGTCGTAAAATCCTTTTGCATAAGGATCCACAAAGATCATCAATGAGTCAATGTCCAGGCTTTTGGCAATTTGTTTTGCGTGCGTTGTCAGTAACCGGCCTATGCCCTGATATTGGAATTCAGGCCTGATGAATAGGTGCTCGAGCCAGAAACCTTTTTGAACAAAGACTTCCCCTGAGCAGAAATCCTTCGTGTTGTGAACTATGGAGTAAAAACCGGCAACAGTGCCGTTGCAAAGAACCTTATATACCGTATTGGCCGCAATGTAGTCGCAGGTGATTGTCAATTCTTTCCGCCAAATATCAAAATAGCTTTCGGGGTAAGACCAGTGTCTTTTAGCTAAAAAAGCAATGTCTGTAAGAATTGCGGCGTCAGGTTCTTCAGCCGGAATGATTTGCATTTCTCCGGGGTCAATCATCTTTTGTAATGAATGAAGATTAATTCAGGGTCTTCCTTGTTGTATAATTCCCGTTAAAATTATCAAAATTCATCGTACTTCATCCAATTCCGAATTCAACACGGTAACCCTGTTTGTCATTTCATCCCCTTAATCCGACAACCCGTCAGATTTCTTTTTCAAAGCCTGATTGGTTAAGGGATATTTGTTGCTGATTTCAAAATTGTACTTTCAATGACAAACCTGATAAACCTCAAAGTAACGATGAAAACTGTTGTCACAATAGTGGTGATGATGTTTGTTTGTGTTACCGGTATTTTTTCACAGACTACCCTTCAGGGTAGTATTACCGACAAGCAGGGACAGACGCTTCCCGGTGCCAATGTAATGATCAAGGGCAGCTATGACGGGGCTTCTACGAACGAGGCAGGGTTTTATGCTTTTACCACCACCATTCAGGGTGACCAAACCCTGGTGGTTAGTTACATCGGCTATGGCATGCAGGAGAAACTGGTTACCCTCATGGATGGTAAGGTAACTGTTGATTTTGTCCTTGAGGAGCAGAGGAACCAGATCGGTGATGTAGTGATCAGCGCAGGTGTATTTGAGACTTCCGACCAGAAGAAAGGTGTGACATTGCAACCTTTGGATATTGTTACCACACCGAGTGCCGCAGGTGACATTTACGGAGCACTGACCTCGCTTCCGGGAGCAACGTTGGTGGGAGAGGATGGCCGCCTGTTTGTCAGGGGCGGTGACGGTTATGAATCCAGGACTTTCATTGACGGATTGCTCGTTAAAAAGCCGTATTCCTCCACCACACCCGATTTGCCCACGCGTGGCAGGTTTTCTCCTTTTCTTTTCAGCGGCACCCTGTTCAGCACGGGTGGTTATTCAGCCGAATACGGACAGGCATTGTCCTCTGCGCTCATTCTTACTACCAATGCGTTTCCTGAAAAAACGCAAACCGAGCTGTCTTTTATGACGGTGGGTCTTGGAGCCACGCAGACTTTCCGGTCGGATCGGGCTGCTATTTCCGCAGGGTTCGAGTATTATAACCTGGCTCCCTATTTCGCACTGGTGAAGCAGCGGATTGAATGGGACCGGTACCCTTCGAGTCTTGCCGGCACCCTGACGGCCCGCTACCGGATGAAAGGGGATGGCATTTTGAAAGTCTTTTCAAACACCAAGAAGGGTGGCAGTTCCATGATGTATCCTGAAATGACTACACCGGGAAACATGCAGAAAATCAGTCTGGACGATCTGAATCATTACACTAACATCAACTATTCCGGAACAATTGGAAACGGATGGCTTATGAAAACAGGGTTATCCTTTACTTATGACAGGGAAAACATTGATTTGGATGCCTTTCATGTTCAGGATTACAACACCAATCTTCAGGCTAAATTGGTGTTTAAAAAGAAATTTCCGAAGCGCATCAATCTGTTGTTTGGTGTAGAAGAGGTTTATAATACTTTCCGTGAAGAATATGACGAGATCGCCACTGATTTTCTTTTCATCAGCGATTTCGACGACTACAACACCTCCCTTTTTGCCGAGACGGAGTTTACTGTTTTTTCAAAACTGGCATTCAGGGCAGGCTTGAGAGGTGAGTACTGCAGCGTAACCGGTGAACCGGCTCTTGCCCTGAGGGTTTCGACAGCCTGGGCCTTTACGAACAAAACCCAGGTTTCCCTTGCTTATGGCACGTTTTATCAAACACCTGAGGAGTCCTTATTGCGTTTTTCCCGGAATCTTGACTTTGAAAAAGCGGAACACCTGATCCTGAACCTCCAATACGAAGCGAATAACAGAATACTGAGGATTGAAGGGTACTGCAAAAAATATACGGGCCTGGTGGTTTTTGATGCCTTGGATTCCTACAATCCGTTATCATACAACAATCAGGGAGAGGGCCTGTCCAGGGGAGTTGAATTGTTTTTCCGCGACAGGGAAAGTATTCAGGGGCTCGATTATTGGATATCCTACTCATTTTTGGATGCAAAACGCATGTACCGGAACTACCCCAAAAAGGTAACACCGTCATTTGCCGCAAAACACAACTTCAGCATGGTGGCCAAGAAATATGTTGATGCCATTACCACAGAATTCGGAGCTACCTTATCATGGGCAAGCGGAAGACCTTACAACAATCCGAATCATGCAGAATTTATGGACGGGCAAACTCGCAATTATATGGATCTCAGTTTGAACATCAGCTACCTGACCACCATTTTCAAAAAAGCAACTATACTATATACCTCCTTGAGCAATGTTTTAGGACGCAATAACATATACAGCTACAGGTATTATGAAACACCAAACCAGGATGGTATTTATGAATCAATGCCGGTATGTCCCGAAGCCGGCAGGTTGTTTTTGCTGGGACTCTTTATTACGTTGTAGAAGCGCCTTTGGCTATTAGCTGTTAGCTATTAGCTGTTAGCCGTTAGCCAACATCCAATTAACAATGAACAATTAACAATAAATAATCTACAAATGAAAAAAACAGTAAGCTTAACCATGATGGTCTTTATGACAGTATCCATTTTTTGTCAGTCAGCCGGTCCCGAACAGGCAATCGGAGAAAGTCTGAAAATGCTTGATGAGGCCAAAACCGTTGAAGATGTCCGGTCAGTTGTCAACCGATTGGAGCGCATTGCCCTGACCGAAACGGACCGATGGGAACCCCTGTATTATTATGCTTTCGCGCAGATCAATCTGAGTTTCCGGGAACAGGATGATGAAGTGAAGGATAAATTGCTCAACAAGGCCGAAATGAGCATCAACAAGGCGTTGGAACTGAACGGCGACAAATCGGAGCTTCACGCACTTCAGGGATTATTGTACCAGGCCATGCTCACGGCAGATCCCGGCCTGGCCATAACCTATTCGCAAAAAGCTGCAGAAGCTTTCGGACAGGCATTGTATGAAAACCCGGAGAATCCGCGGGCCATGTACCTTTTGGGCATGAATATCCGTCATACCCCCGAGGGTTTTGGAGGTGGTTGTGCGAATGCAATGCCTAAATTTATGGCTGCCCAGGCATTGTTTGAAAAGGAAAGCATGAAACAGGGCATCATGCCGCGTTGGGGTGCTCAGTCAAATTCAGAGGCTATTGCAGGCTGTAATGGTGAAAAGTAATTATCTTTAATGACCATAAAGAACCGGTTTTATGAATACTTCAGATAAGAAAGGGCCTGCATTTATCCTCATCCAATTGAGAGATTTGGTCATTGCCTTTCTGATCAGTGTTGCCATAACCTGGTTCTTTATGGGAAATGAATTGTTTTCGGGTTTCGGATACTTTTTCAGAAACTGTTTCTTTGGATTTGTTTTAACTATAACACTATGGAAAGGAACTGCCTGTATTGGGAGTTATGTTGAAAGAAAATTTCCATGGGAAAGAAATCCATCCTTAACACTTGCAATCCAGGTACTCTCTGCCGTTTCTTTTGCTGCACTGGCAATTTTTATGATCAATGTGGTGTTTTACAAATTCTACTACAAAGCCTCCTTTAAAGATAATTTCAACAGGATATTATTTCAAATGATTGTTGAATTGGGAATCGCCATGCTGATCACGACTTTATTTTACGTGAAGAGCTTTTTCATTTCATGGCGTAAAGCAGCGGTGAGTGAAGAAAGATATAAGAAAGAGGCACTGCAGCTGCAGTATGAAACGCTGAAAAGCTATGTGAATCCCCATTTTTTATTTAACAGTCTCAGTGTGCTGAGTTCCCTGGTGGAGAAGGATATACATAAGTCGCAGCTATTTATCCGTCAGTTATCGGATATTTACCGCTATGTGCTTGAGCAAAAAGGCAAGGAGCTCGTTTCGTTGGAAACCGAGCTTGATTTTGCCCGGTCGTTTATCAACCTGCACAAGATCAGGCATGGGGAAAACCTGAAGGTGGGGCTGGATGTGGATGATGAATCGGGTTATATTGTGCCGCTTTCCATGCAGATTTTATTGGAGAATGCGTTCAAACACAACGTGATTTCGGAGGAAGAGCCGCTACAGGTAAAGATCTGGCGTGATCATGATTATATCATCGTTCAGAACCAAATCCGGAAAAGGAAAACAATAGAGGCCGGAAGTGGGACAGGTCTGGAAACCATTGTAAAACAATATAAGTTCATTTCATCGAGAACATTGTTGATTTGCTCGGATGACGGATATTTCACCGTGCATGTACCCATCCTTGCTCAAAATACCATTCAAAATAGCAATTAGAGATTATGTCAGTGAACTACCTGATTGTTGAAGATGAAAAGCTTTCGGCGGAACGGCTGGCAGGCATGGTTACCAGGCTCTTTCCGGATTTTCATCTGGTGAAGGTTGTTGACTCTGTGAAATCCGCGGTACGCTGGATTTCGCAAAATGAACAACCTCAGTTGGCCTTCTTTGATATTCAGCTGGCTGACGGGTTGAGCTTCGAAATTTTCGAACAAATACCTGTTTCTTTCCCGGTCATCTTTACAACTGCTTTCAATGAATACGCCATCAGGGCTTTTAAGGTGAACAGCATTGATTACCTGCTGAAACCGGTATCGGAGGAGGAGCTGAAAACGGCCATAAACAAATTCAGGTCGGGTCTGGCAAAATCTCATACTCCTGAAAGCGATGCCATTGCACTGGCCCTGAAACAGCTGACCAATACCTATAAATCGCGCTTCCTGGTCAGGGTGGGAGAGCATTTGAAAATGATTGACATCAGCGAAGCGGCCCTGTTCTTCAGCATGGAAAAATCGACTTACCTGCGTTCATACGGCAACAGGGACTACGGATTGAATTTCACACTGGAGCAACTGGAAAACCTGGTTGATCCCAAACAATACTTCCGGATCAACCGGAAATACCTGATTCACCTGAAATCAATCAAGGACATTATCGCCTATTCCAACAGCCGGCTCAAGCTGATACTTGCCATCGCAACTGATGAGGACATTATTGTTAGTCGTGAACGGGTGGAGGCTTTTAAGAGATGGCTGGAGGGGGAGTGAGCGGGCATAGAATAATGAAGAATGAATAATGAAGAATGAACAATAATCAAGAGCCAAGAGCCAGGATAGGGACAAGTGACTGGTGACAAGGTGCAGCAGAAGCAGTGGTTGCATCCAGTCCGATAGGGTGCGCCGGATTGATCACATCGCCATTCTGTTTGAAAACATGTCCGTTTGTGGTAACATCCATGCCGGCAAAAAATGTTTGGATGCGGTTGCTAAGTTCCTGTTCGAATGAATTGGTATCCATTCAGATTTGAGCATTCCGAAATTAAGAGGTAATTAAAAACTTGAATGGTCAATGTTATCCATTGCAATATCATGACCGGTTTCCAGGTCAAGCATGGCGTTGATCAACCTGGCTCTTGCGAAACCGGATAAATCAACAGGTCTGATTGTCCTTTCGGTCAACATTCCATTTGTCAGGTAGAATGCCCTTTTGGTTCCCTTTAACAGCGGGCTGTTTGGGGTATACCACTTTTTACCATCGCTGAAGGCAATGTTGGCAAAAGAAGTATCGGTTATCAGTCCGTTTTTTACAATCAACACATCTGAATCAGTTGTGTTGATGAGCTGCTTTCTCAAACCATCCAGCCGGCTCCGGTCGGTATACTTGCAGGAATAGTCGATCTCATCATCCTGAATCAGATATAGTTTTGCTATAATTCTTTGAAGATAAGGTATAAACTCAGTCATGTAGCTGTCTTTGCTGTATAAGAACCGGCAACGGTAAATTTTGTCGGGATTCAGCTCCGGGATATCGATCATCTTGCCAATATCCCAGTTAGCAGTACTTCCATACAGCCTATTGCGGGTGTTGTTCACCCTTTGATTGTGAAATTGCAGTTGCAGGAGGTTATTATGTTCCAGCTTAATGGTTTCAAACAATGGGTACATATACTTTTTCGATTAGTTCTTCATATTCTTCCCGGGCGTTGCTTAAAAATGTGATGCCTCCGCCGCTTCTGAAGCGCATTGTGCCCTTATGCATTTCGATCATCCGGATCATGACGGCGCTGTCCAGGTTTTTCCCGTCAAACAAACCACAGATTCCTGTGTAATAGCCACGATCTGAATTTTCAACCTTCCGGATGACTGCTACTGTTTTTTCCTTTGGGGCGCCTGTGACAGAGCCTGCAGGAAGCATGGCGAAAACAATGCTGCCAAGTCTGCAGTGGTAGTTTTCCGGCAGTCTTGCGGTGATCTCCGATGATGCCTGGAGAATGCATCCGTTGTTGGTAGTGATTTTCTCAATATAACGAAAACGTTTTACGGTAACCTCTCCGGCAACCCGGCTCAGATCGTTTCGCAGCAGGTCAACTACCGTATGATGTTCAGCTGTTTCTTTCCGGTTTTCAAGCAGCAACTGTTCAGCCTGTGGCAATGCAGCATTGATGGTCCCCTTCATGGGCCTGGTGGTAATGATTCCGTTGCGGATGGTGATAAACGACTCGGGTGAAAAACAAACAAAATGATCTTTGAGCAGAATTTTATAGGGAGCCCGGCTCAGCCGGTAAATCTCTTCCAACGTCAGGTTGGTTTCTACTGGAGTCGGGAAGGTCAGGTTCAGCAAAAAGGAATTGCCGGAAAGAATCTCATTCTGGATTTGATTAAAAGACAGTTTATATTCAGAAAATGAAACCGGGTTCTTTGTGAAAATGTATTCAGGTGATGAATGATCTTCAGAAGAAATAACCTGATCTTCATGAAAACTGTAATGAAGTTCCGGGGGCGCATCCATATCAAGCCGATGCAAACGGATGACCTTCATTTCGAAATCGATGAGAAACAGAAACGGGAGCCCTTCCGAGCCCCATTCATTCATCAGGTCAACCGCCTCTGCTTTGCTGTATATCATATGTGTTATAGCATGACAAACTGTAAATGTAATGGTTTAAAAATATTTTTAGAAGAAACGTATCGGAATTGCGTGAATATATCCTATTTTAGTGCTGCTGATAAGGCTTTCCTGTATTTTATTTCATCTGAAATTGAAGTTTATTCTGTTTGTATAAAAACTCTAAATATTTACTTATGAAAACAACTTTGTTTTTCAGAACCTTATTAATTTTTATAATTGTGCCCGTAATGATATCATTATTGTCAACCTGTAAATCAGAGATCTCTGTTCCCGGTTACCGGCTTGTTGAGAAAAAGTTCGTGAAAGAAGTGAATGCCGATTGCTATCTGTTCGAACATATCAAAACCGGAGCCCGCGTATTGAAAATAGCGGCCGATGATCCTAACAAAACCTTCAGCATTGCATTCAAGACCATTCCCGAATCGGATGCAGGAACACCCCATATTATGGAGCATTCCGTACTGAACGGTTCCCGGAACTTCCCGGTTAAAAGTCCGTTTGATGTGCTCATGAAAGGCTCCCTGAATACGTTTTTGAATGCCATGACTTCTGATGATTTTACGGTTTACCCCGTGGCAAGTATGAATGAGAAGGACTATTTCAATCTGATGCACGTATACCTTGATGCGGTATTCGATCCGCTGCTGTACGACGATTCCAGAATATTTATGCAGGAAGGCTGGCATTATGAACTGACTGGTAAGGATGCACCCATAGAATACAAAGGAGTTGTTTACAATGAAATGAAGGGTGCCTTTTCCACGCCCACACGTGAAATGTGGTACCAGATACAAAAGAACCTTTTTCCCGACAATGGTTACCGGTTTTCATCGGGTGGTTACCCCATAGCCATTCCAAGCCTTACTTATGAAGCGTTTGTTAACTTTCACAAAAAGCATTACCATCCTTCCAACAGTTACATTTTTCTTTATGGAGACGCTGATATAAAAAAAGAGCTTGAGTTTATTGACAAGGAGTACCTTTCAAAATATGAGAAATCAGAGAATCCGGTTACTGTTGAGGAGAATAAACCCTTTGCCGATTATAAGGAAATTGCCGGTTCGTATCCGGTAATGGATGGAACGCCTCTTGCTGATCAGACCTACCTGGTGATGAACTGGGTTATTGGGAATGGTTACGATCAGACCACGGTTATGGCACTTGACATTTTGGCCGATGTGCTGGTGAATCAGGAATCGGCACCTGTAAGAAAAGCATTGTTGGAGGCCGGAATTGGCAAAAACGTGTATGCCACCACGCAGAATATGCTGCAGAATATCTTTTCTATTGTGGTGCAAAATGCCAATGTTGCTGACAAGGACAGTTTCCGGGCGGTGGTTATGAATACCTTGGAAAAAGTTGCTGCTGAAAAGATTGACCGGGAAACCCTCAAGGGATCGCTAAACCGGATGGAGTTCAGGCTCCGTGAAGGCGATGATGCCCAGAAAGGACTGACCTACAACATGAGGGTGATGACCGGATGGATGTTTACCGACAATCCTTTCTCTTCACTGGAATATGAAAAACAGTTGTCAGATGTCAAAGCTTCTGTTAACAATACCTATCTCGAAAACCTCATCCAAAAAGATCTGGTTGAAAACAAATACGGGCTTTTGCTTGTGCTGGAACCCAAAATCGGCTTGGAAAGGGAAATTGCCCAAAAAACTTCGGAAGAACTAGCAAACCTGAAGAAAAAAATGACTCCTGCTGAATTGGACTCCCTTGTTGCCACCACGTCAAAACTGGTTGCCTACCAGCAAAAGGAAGACAGCCCCGAAGCACTGGCCAGCATACCGTTGCTCAAACTCTCCGACGTCAGGCCCGAGGCATTCTGGTATGAAGCATCAAAAAGCGTTATCGCCGGCATTCCCCATCTTTTCCATGATGAGTTTACAAACAACATCATCTATATGAACTTCTGGTATGATCTGAATGTACTGTCAGAAGACAAAATTCCATATGCAGCCTTGTTGACCCGCTTGCTGGGCAAAATGGATGCCGGCGGTTACAGTTATGAGAACCTGGATAAATCATTGAATATTAACACGGGAGGATTTGGGTCAGGCCTAAGTTTATATATTTCCGGTTATGATGACAGCAAGCTGCTGCCCAAATTCAGGATCAATGTAAAAACAACCCTGGAAAAGCTGGATACAACGCTGGAATTGGTTGGTGTGGTGATTAATGAAACCAACCTCGGCAATAAAGACAGATTGCTTGATCTGCTCAAGCGGCACCAGTCGCAACTGGAATCATCGGTTCTTCAGAATGGCTATAGTGTAGCTGCCATACGCCTTGATTCCTATTATTCCAGAAGAGGCGTTTTTAACGAAAAAACAAGAGGAATGGAGTATTACTGGTTTGTTACCGACCTGGTAAAACGTTTTAATGAAGACCCGGATGCAGTGATTGCCATCCTTAAAGAAACCTATACTGCATTGTTTGCCAGAAACAACATGATGGCCGGAGTTACCTGCAGTTCTGATGATTATAAAGCTTATGCATCGGGGTTTGAGAAGTTTGCCCCTGCGCTGGTTGAAAAAGCGGTGGAACCCAAAGAATGGAAACTTCAGCCCGATGCCGGAAACGAAGGTATTCTTACGGCTTCCAAGGTTCAATACGTATTACAAGGATACGATTTCAGAAAACTGGGAATTGAGTGGGACGGTAAATGGAATGTGCTGAATCAGGTCATGTCAACCGATTACCTGCAAACACAAATTCGCGTGATTGGCGGCGCTTATGGCGGTTTTTCCTCAATTACCCGGAACGGCAGCATTTATCTTTCCTCATATCGTGACCCGAATCTGAAGGAAACTCTCGATAATTTTGCAGGTATTACTAAATACCTGTCTCAGTTTAAAGCTGATTCCACCGACATGACCAGGTATATCATCGGCACCATTGCCGGTATGGATTCTCCGCTTACGCCATCAGAAAAGGGAGATCAGGCATTCAGGAATTACTTCGAAAATGCCAGCCGGGAAGATGTTCAGTCCGACCGTGACGCAGTGCTGGCTACAACTGCAGCTGACATACGCAATATGAGTGATGAAATAGCAAAGGTGCTGGATCAGCAGGTTTGGTGTGTGTTTGGGAATGACGAGAAAATAAGCATGAATAAAACGCTGTTTAAAGATCTGGTCAGACTTCAGCAATGATCATCGTGAGAAATAAAATGGCCGGCTTCCTGTTAGCCGGCCATGTTCATGCCATGTGCATCTGGCCCTTTCTTTTTGTAAGGAAGGGATGTGATGTCTCCGGTAAGTCTTCTACCTTAAACCACGAACGTATTCATGCCCGCCAGCAAATTGAGATGTTATGGATTTTTTTCTTTGTATGGTATGGAGCTGAATATCTGTTGAAGCTGTTAAGGTACGGGAACCGGCATCAGGCGTACCAAGCGCTGTCATTTGAAAGGGAAGCTTATGCTCATGATGAAAACAGGGATTATCTGAAAGCAAGAAGCCCTTTTGCCTGGATCTCTTATTTGTAAGAGAGTTTCCTTAGCAGCCTTTGAGGGTCAATATGACTGCATCTGAAATGGACCTCGGGGCATTCCCTGTGGCCATGTATACCGCATGGACGGCATTCCAGCTGCTCTTCAGTTTCAAGTATGTGCGAATGCGATGACAGGGGCCCAAAGCCAAAGGCAGGAATGGTTGAACAGAACACCGCAGTTACGGGAGCATCTGTGGCTGATGCCAGGTGCAGCGGTGCCGAATCGTTGACGTAATTCATTAGGGCGTTTTTCATCAGGGCGGCTGATTCCAGAAAGCTCAGTTCTCCGGCCAGGTTCTCCATGTTTTTGTGTAAGGTTCCTGACTTAATTTTTTCACATGCCTCCCTGTCGGTTCTGCCACCCAGCAGGAACACCTTAACCGCAGGATCAATCTGATTGATCAGCTGAATCCAGCGTTCCGCAGGATATTGCTTGGTGTACCAAACCGAAGTGGGTGATATGGTCACATAGGGTGAGGACGGAGTGATCTTTGAAAAGTCTTTTTCTGAAGGGTAAAGCCGGGGAAGAAAACGATCTGGACTTTTTACCAGATGTTTTATTAATGAAAGGTTCCGGTCGATTTCATGAATGTGGTTGCCTTTGGAATCAATGTGATGGGGAACTTTCACGGAAAACAACCAGGAAAGCGGATTCTTGTTGAATCCCACTGTGTGGCCGGATCGGGAAAAGACGGTTACCATACCTGTGGCCATAAAGCGCTGCAGGTTGATGACCACATCGTATTTTTTTCTTCTGACCAGGCCGATGATCCTGAATAAATCAGCATATTTCTGATTCTTCTTATCCCAGATGATCACTTCGGAAATATAGGGGTGACCTTGTAACAGGCCTTCGTTACCTTTGCGCAGCAAAAAATCAATGGATGCTTCCGGAAACTCCTGATGCAATGCTTCTATAACCGGGGTGGCAAGTACAACATCACCGATGAATGCAGTCTGGATAATTAAAAACTGGGTCATGAATCAGGAACTTATGCCGGCATGGTTTCATTCAGCCCAATGAGGTTTGCTATGGGCTACCGGCAGTTGTTTTATATCCTTTTAATAATTAAATGTTTATACATTTCACTCAGGTCTTCCGGCCACTGCCCGTCCCAGGTAACTTCAATGCCGAAAAGCTTCTTGGGCTGATAATTACCGGCAACTACCTGGATAAAATACCTGAAGGTTTCGTGATGTTGCAGATTCCCTTTAAAACTGTTCAGGATGGGTGTTACAGTTGGTTTAAATTCCGTTGAACTGTCAATCACATAACCAAAATCGGCAACATGTGATTTGATAATATCAATAGCCTCAGGAGCGGTTTCCGCAGGTGACCAGATATACCTGGGAGGTACAGATACAGGTACATCAACAAAACTACCATTGGGATCCAGCTTTTGGATGCTTTTCAGAAAAAGCATACACTTATTGACGACAACAGACTTTTTGTTTATCACATGTATGTGGTAATAAACCACCTTATGACCGTTATCAAGAATTGTAAGCTCTCCGTTTCTGTCAAGAATTTCGATCTCAAGTTTAGCCGGGAATATTTTGTTCCTGATCCATTGTCCGAATAGGGCCAATATCACAACACCGAGTAAGCCGAAAGCTATAAGGGCGTTAATCAGCAGGTTCCAGATTTCATATTTTGTCATGACAGTAATAATAAATTGGGCATAAGGAGTTCAGGTGCAATTGCGAAATGTGTGTTTTGCCATGCAAATATAATGCAATGATTGTTATGTAATTGAATCAGAGCTGTTTTTTTCTGTTCCGGCTTATTGATGCCTTTTTTCAAGAATTTCAATTACATCTTCAATCCGGTATCCTTTGGCGGTAAGCAAAACCAGCAAGTGATAAACCAGGTCTGCTGCTTCATTCAGGAACAGTTCCCGGTTGTCGTCCTTGGCTTCAATAACCAGTTCCACGGCTTCTTCTCCCACTTTCTGGGCTATTTTGTTAATGCCTTTTTTAAACAGGCTGGTGGTATAGGAACCTTCAGGCATTTCCTGCTTGCGGCGGTCAATCAGGTCCTGCAATTCTATAAGAAAGTTGATGTTTTTATTCATGGTAGATAATTTGATAATTCGGCAATTTGAAAATTTGATGATTCGGCAGTTTGGTAATTTGTTGCTGGCTAAAAATTAAAACCTGATCGGAATATTCTTTTCAGCCAGGTATTTTTTCAGTTGAGGCACGGTGATTTCGTTGAAATGAAAGATGCTGGCGGCCAGTCCGGCATCAGCTCTTCCTTTGGTGAACACTTCCACGAAATGATCCATGTTTCCGGCTCCGCCTGAGGCAATAACCGGAATGGAAAGCTCATCAGACAGCCTGGCAAGCGCCTCACAGGCAAAACCATTTTTGGTGCCGTCGTGGTTCATCGAAGTGAAGAGCAGTTCCCCGGCGCCACGATCTTCCGCTTCTTTGGCCCATGTGAATAGTTCCTTGTCGGTTGGTATCCTGCCCCCGTTGATATAGGAGGTCCATTTTCCGTTTTCTTCTTTGGCGTCAATGGCAATCACCACAAACTGGCTGCCAAAATTTTGTGCCATCTGGTTGATCAGGTCGGGATTGCGTATGGCAGCACTGTTCAGCGAAACCTTGTCGGCACCCGCAGCCAGCAGTGCCTCAATATCCTTGAGTTCACTGATACCGCCACCCACGGTGAACGGTATGTTCAGGTTCAAGGCGATGCGCTTAACCAGGTCCACAAAGGTTTTACGACCTTCATGTGTTGCGGTTATATCCAGGAAAACGAGTTCATCGGCACCCTGTTCGGCATAGGCAGCGCCCATTTCAACAGGGTCACCCACTTCACGGATGTTGACAAAGTTGATGCCTTTGACTGTTTGTCCGTTGCGGACATCGAGGCAGGGAATAATTCGTTTGGCAAGCATGTTAGAACTGTTTTATGTTGTAATTTATAAGTTGTTGTTTGAGTGTAGAATAAGTGTTGGTTGGTGTGACATGTCCCCTTTGGAAGGGGTAGGGGGAGGACATAGACCCCCAGGCAATTATTTATAAAAACTCCTTCAGATCTTCAATCCTTATCTTCCCCTCATACAGCGCTTTGCCGATGATGGCGCCGGATACTCCGGCTTCATCAAGCCGGTGTATTTCGGCAATTGATGAAACACCGCCGCTGGCAATGATCTGCATGGCCGGAAAATCTTTTACCATTTGCTGGTAAAGCTGCACCGATGAACCAGCCATCATGCCGTCTTTGGCAATATCGGTGCACAACACCTGGCTGACACCCATAACGCCGTAATACTTCAGAAAGTCGTACAGCCCAATCTCTGTCACGTCCATCCAACCTGATACTGCGATATTGCCTTCTTTCACATCGGCGCCCAGGATTATTCTGTCTGTACTATAGGCCTGCAGCCACGATTGAAAAAGATCGCGATCGGTAACTGCAACACTTCCGATAACTGCCAGTGCGGCACCACAGTCGTATGCAATCTGCAGATCCTTGCCGGTTTTGATTCCACCTCCAAAATCAACCACCAGGCTGGTTTTGGATGTGATTCGTTCCAGCGTTTTGTAATTCACCACATGCTTTGCCTTGGCACCATCCAGGTCCACCACATGCAACCGTTTCAGTCCGTGGTCTTCAAAGCGTTTTGCCGCATCCAGGGGGTCATCCTCATATACCTTTTTCAAGCTGTAGTCGCCCTGCTCAAGTCTTACACATTTGCCCCCGATTATGTCAATGGCCGGTATGATGGTAATCATAGTTCAATAAAGTTTTTGAGAATTAGCGCCCCCGGTTTCCCGCTCTTCTCGGGGTGAAACTGTGCGGCATAAAAGTTATCTCGATGCAGCGCAGCGCTAAATGGAAGTCCATAGTTGCATTCGGCTATGGTATCTTTGCCGGTGGCTGCATAGTAGCTGTGCACAAAATAGGCATACTGGTTCTCCAGATCACCTTTAAACAAATCACTGCTGACATTTGTAATGCTGTTCCATCCCATATGAGGCACTTTGAGCCTGTTTTCCGTTGAGGAATCCGTGATGAATTTTTTTACCTCCTCATCAAAAATCCCGATGCAATCAGTGTTTCCTTCTTCAGAGTGGCGGCACATCAGTTGTAATCCAAGGCATATGCCCAGAACAGGTTGTTTCAAACCGGCTATCAGCTGGTCCATTTTTTTTGCCCTGAGATATTGCATGGTAGTACTGGCTTCTCCCACACCGGGAAAGATTACTTTGTCGGCTGACCGGATATAATCAAAGTCGTCGGTGACCTTGGCTTTCACACCCAGGCGTTGCAAAGCATAGTCAACTGACATGATGTTTCCGGCATTGTATTTAATTATCGCAACTTTCATTTTGTTAGAATCAAGAACCAAGAACCAAGAATCAAGAACCAAGAATCAAGAATCAAGAATCAAGAGCCAAGAGCTAATAGCTGACTAGTTAAAAACCACGGTGCGGTTGTTGTACACCAGAATCCTGCGGTGAATGTGCAACAGTATAGCACCTGACAGCACCAGCTTTTCCACATCCTTGCCCTTCATAATCAGCCTGTCGATTGAATCGCGGTGTGAGACCCTGACAATACCCTGGTCGATGATCGGACCGGCATCCAATTCCGAGGTTACGTAATGGCTGGTAGCCCCGATGATTTTCACGCCTCTCTCGTAAGCCGAATGATATGGTTTTGCTCCCGGAAATGCCGGAAGAAAGGAGTGATGGATGTTGATGATCTCATTGGGGTATTGGCTGATGAAGTTCTCGCTGATAATCTGCATATAGCGGGCGAGCACCACAAAGGTCACGTTGTTTTTCTTCAGCAGTTCGAGTTCCTTCTTTTCCTGTTCAGCCTTATTCTGTTCGTTGATTTCGAAACAATGGAAAGGAATTCCGAATTGTTGTGCCACCGGCTCCAGGTCGCGGTGATTGCCGATGATCAAAGGTATTTCCACATCCCATTCACCGGCATGCACACGCGACAGGATATCGTAAAGGCAGTGGGAGAGTTTTGAAACGAATATGGCCATGCGGGGTTTGGGATCGCTGAAATAGATTTTCCAGGACATGTTATATCTTGAGGCTATAAGTGTGCCGAAAAAATCTGCAATTTTCTCCCTGGGTATCTGAAATCCTTCGAGTTCCCATTCAATGCGCATGTAAAAGGTTTTGTCGAGCCGGTCTACATGCTCGTCCAGCGTGATGATGTTGCCGTTGTTGTCGTTGATGAACGCAGTTACCTGGGCCACGATGCCTTTGGCATCGGGGCAGTGCATCAGAATAATTGCCGAGTTTTTATTTCTTCTGGTCATGAGTTTAAAGTACGCCTTTTGTTGTTGGTAATGAGGAGTCAAACGCATTGCGCCGGATGGCCATTTTAAGTGCTTTGGCCAATGCTTTGAATATGGCTTCAATTTTATGGTGCTCATTGGCGCCTTCTGCTTTGATGTTCAGATTGCAGCGAGCAGCATCGGAAAATGATTTGAAAAAGTGCATGAACATTTCCGTGGGCATTTCGCCTACTTTTTCCCTTGTGAAGGCAGCATCCCAAACGAGCCAGGGCCTGCCCCCGAAGTCGATCAATGCCTGGGCCATGCAATCGTCCATGGGGAGTGCAAAGCCATACCGCTCCATGCCTCTTTTATTTCCGACTGCCTTGAAAAAGGCCTCTCCAATAGCCAGTCCGGTATCTTCAATGGTGTGGTGTTCATCCACATGAAGATCGCCTTCTGCCTTTACGGTCAGGTTGCAGCCCGAGTGACGGGCAAGCTGGCTGATCATGTGGTCGAAAAATCCGAGTCCGGTCGCAATGTCAAACTTGCCGGCACCATCGAGATTCAGCTCAACCCTGATTTTGGTTTCAGCCGTGTTGCGTTCAACAATTGCAGTTCGTTCAGGAAGTGACACAATCTGATAAATTTCATCCCAGCTGCCTGCTGCAAATACATCGCCAACGGTACTGTTTTGCGTTTTCTGGTTGTTTGCAGCAGCAGGTGAGAACAGGATGGCCTTTGCGCCCAGGTTTTTTGCCAGTTCCACGTCGGTCTGGCGATCGCCTATTACGAATGAACCGGCCAGGTCATAATCGCCCTGCATGTACTTTTTCAGCAAACCGGTTTTGGGTTTCCGGGTCGGGGCATTGTCGGAAGGGAAAGACCGGTCGATCAAAATATCGTCAAATACGATTTCTTCGTTTTCGAAAGTTTTCAGCATCTTTTGCTGCACCAGGTTAAAGGCTTCTTCGGGATACCCTGCCGTTCCCAGTCCGTCCTGGTTGGATACGATAACCAGCTCGTAATCGAGGTTTTTATGAATGTGGTAAAGATTCCGGAACACACCGGGAATGAATTCGAGTTTCTCGAGTGTGTCCACCTGGAAGTCATCGGGTGGTTCCACAATCAGTGTACCGTCACGGTCAATAAACAATGCTTTCTTCATTATCAAATCTTCAAATTTTCAAATCTTCAAATTATCAAATTAATACTGTTGCAATGCCTTAACCAACTCCCTGTTTTCCGCTCCGGAACCAACCGTAATTCGCAGAAATCCTTCGCACAATACCACTTTCGACCGGTCGCGTACAATAATTTTCTTGTTGATGAGGAAATGAAATACCTCCTGCGGATTGTCAAACCGCACCATCAGAAAGTTGGCATCGCTGGGCAAAATGTGTTTTACCATAGGCAGCCTTGATAGCTCTTTGTGCAGGAATTCCCGCTGGTCAATAATTTCCCTGATCCAGGTATCCTTTTTGCTTGTATCGGAAAGACATTCAAGCGCCGTGCGCTGGGTAAGCACATTGATGTTGTAAGGGTATTTGATGTGGCTGAGCACATCAATGATTTCTTTTCCCGTAAAGGCCATGCCCAGCCTGATCCCGGCCATCCCCCAGGCTTTGCTGAAGGTCTGCAGTATTACCAGGTTCGGGTAATTACCAAGTTCTGTGGTCAGGGTGCCCGAATTTGAAAAGTCGATATAAGCTTCGTCGATAATCACCAAACCAGGGAACTTTTTTACCAGGTATAACAGATCATCCTTTTTGAAACTGTTCGAGGTGGGGTTGTTGGGTGAACAGAGAAACAGGAGTTTGCTGTTTTTATCGGTTTGTTTCAGAATGCCTTCCGTATCAGGTTGAAAATCCTTGTTGAGCAGCACTTCACGGAATTCAACATTGTTGATGTCGGCGCACACCTTATACATGCCATAGGTAGGTTTGATGCTGACAATGTTGTCCGCGCCCGGTTCGCAAAAGGCCCTGATCAGCAAATCGATGGCCTCATCACTGCCGTTTCCCAGGAATATGCATTCAGCCGGTACGTTTTTTATGGCAGAAATGGTCTTTTTGAGTTTCAGCTGATGCGGATCGGGATACCGGTTCAGGGGCGTGTTGAACGGATTTTCATTGGCATCCAGAAATACGGCTTCTTCTCCTTTATACTCATCCCGGGCGGAAGAGTATGGCACCAGTGACCGGATGTTTTTTCTGACAAGCAAATTGATGTCAAACATGGTAATTGTGTTTTTATTTTATTCTCACTGCAACAGCATTTTTATGTGCCGTAAGCGATTCTTCTTCGGCCATGCGCATAATGGCATCACCAATATTGTTAAGACCTTCACGGGTAATATGCTGAAAGGTGATCTTCCGGACGAAATTGTCGAGATTCACACCGTTATAGGCCTTGGCATAGCCGTTGGTAGGCAAGGTATGGTTGGTGCCTGATGCATAATCACCGGCACTTTCCGGAGTGTAATGTCCCAGAAATACCGAGCCGGCATTGACCACTTTTTCAGCCAGCAAATCGTAATTGTCCGCAGCAATGATCAGGTGTTCGGGGGCATATTCGTTCACCATCTCCATGATCTCATCCAGGGTTTTCATCACCACTATCTTGCTTGAAGCCAGCGCACCTTCGGCAAGCTCCTGCCGTGAAAGCAGTGTGACCTGACGCTCCACCTCTTTCAATACCTTTTCGGCCGTGTTTTCATTGCTGGTGAACAGCAATACCTGGCTGTCTACGCCATGCTCCGCCTGCGAAAGCAGGTCGGCTGCCATGAACACAGGATCGGCAGTTTCATCGGCAATCACGGCAACCTCTGAAGGGCCGGCCGGCATGTCGATGGCCACGTCTCCGCGTGAAACAAGCTGTTTGGCTGCTGTTACATATTGGTTTCCCGGTCCGAAAATCTTATAAACTTTGGGTACGGTTGCTGTTCCATAGGCCATGGCTGCAACAGCCTGGGCTCCGCCTATTTTGAAAACAGCGGTAACACCTGTGACCTGTGCAGCATAAAGGACTGCCGGATGGATTTTACCGTTTCTATCCGGAGGTGAACACAAAACTATTTCAGAGCACCCTGCAATGCGTGCAGGCACCGCCAACATGAGCACGGTGGAAAACAAGGGCGCTGTGCCTCCGGGTACATATAAACCTACTTTTTGTATGGCCACTGCTTTCTGCCAGCAGGTAACCCCGGCAGTTGTTTCAATATGTTCTGCCTTGATTTGCTGTGTTTTGTGAAAGGCCTCGATGTTGCGGATTGCAATTTCAATGGCATGTTTCAGCTCTTCATCCACCAGTTTTGCGGCTTCAGAAAATTCTTCACCGGTAACCCGGAGATGCTGCAAGGTTACCTTGTCGAACTTGCTTGTATATTCAATAAGCGCTTCATCTCCGCGTTTTCTGACATCGTCAAGAACCGGCTGCACAATAGCATCCACGGACCGGTTATTCAGTACGGGCCGCCTGAGCAATTCGGCCCATGTGTCTTTTGATGGGTACCGGATAATTTTCATGACACAGCGTTTAAACAATCATTTTTTCGATAGGTATAACCAGGATGCCCTGGGCTCCGTATTCCTTCAGCTTTCCGATGATCTCCCAGAATTCATTTTCATTGACCACAGAATGTACCGAGCTCCATCCTTTTTCAAACAGCGGCAGCACGGTAGGACTTTTCATTCCGGGAAGCACCTGAACTATCTTCTCGAGGTTTTCATTGGGTGCATTCAGCAGGATGTATTTGTTGCTTTTGGAGCGTCTCACGGCCTGGAACCGGAACAACAGGTCATTCAGGATTTTTTTCTTGGTTTCGCTAAGTCCCGGTGTGGCGATAACCACGGCTTCGGAATTGGCTACCACTTCAACTTCTTTGAGCCGGTTGCTGATCAGCGTGCTGCCGGTGCTTACGATGTCGAAGATGGCATCGGCCAGTCCTATTCCCGGTGCAATTTCAACCGAACCGCTGATCTCATGAATTTCGGCAGTAAGATGATTCTTATCCAGGAATTTCTTCAGAATTACGGGGTAGGAGGTGGCAATGCGCTTGTTGTTGAAATAGGCAACCCCCGGGTAGGTATCAGATTGTGGAATGGCAAGCGATAACCGGCATTTGGCAAAGCCAAGCCGTTCCACAAGCTCCACGTTGCGGTCGCGTTCCATCACTTCATTCTCGCCAACAAGCCCGATGTCGGCTACTGCATCAGCCACATATTGTGGTATGTCGTCATCTCTCAGGTAGAGGATTTCTACCGGGAAGTTCTCGCCCAGGGAGATCAGCTTTCTTTTGCTGTCCTGGTTGTGACGCACACCTGCTTCACGGATCAGCTCGAGAGATTTTTCACTTAAACGGCCTTCTTTCTGTACGGCAATCTTTAATTTTTCCATGTGCTTTAGTAACTTACTGTTGATCAAAATTCAAAAAAAAAGGTTTGCAGTATTGCAAACCCTGAAAATATCTTCATGTGTGACACATACTGCCATTGTCCGTTGTTACGGCTGGTGATGGTGGTGATGATGTGTCCCGTTGAAATTCATAATTATGATTTTGTGCTGCAATATTACAACATATTTTTTTGAAATGCAAATGGGGAAGTAGTAAGTTGTCTTCCTTTCGGCCCAATCTGTAAATTTTCAAATTTTCAAATCCTCAAATTTTCAAATTTTCAAATTTTCAAATTATCAAATT